>NZ_LQIR01000033.1:0-28525 GCF_001499925.1 Mycobacterium lehmannii | reverse complement strand
GAGGGCGGAAGCCCTCGACGAACTACTGTCGAACCCGTCCAAACCACCCGCTATTGCATCGATCGCTTGAAACCGCCGCCGCTCGGACGGGCATATCTTCAGTTTCGGCGGCAGGTTACCGGGTCGCCAGCAGGTCGATGACAAATATCAGCGTCTTGCCCGAGAGTCGGTGCCCGCCGCCGGCGGGGCCATAGGCCTGTTCGGGCGGGATGACAAGCTGCCGACGACCGCCCACCTTCATCCCCGGAATGCCGTCCTGCCAGCCCTGGATCAGTCCGCGCAGCGGGAACTCGATCGATTCGCCGCGGTTCCACGAACTGTCGAACTCCTCGCCGGTGTCGTACTCCACGCCGACGTAGTGCACCTCGACGTTGGCGCCGGGAACCGCTTCGGCGCCGTCGCCGACCACCAGATCGGTGATCACCAACTCGCTGGGCGGAGGACCGTCGGGAAAGTTGATTTCGGGCTTCTGCCCTGAACTTGAAGTCACCGCACTCACGGTAGTCGGGCAGACTGGTGCTGTGACCAAAGACCAAGACATTCTCGACCAGGTCAACAAGCTGGTCGCCGAGGAGCAGGAGCTCCGCTCGAAGCTGCAGAACCGCGAGATCGACGAGTCCGAGGAGCGTCAGCGGCTCAAGGCCGTCGAGGTGCAGCTCGACCAGTGCTGGGACCTGTTGCGGCAACGCCGTGCCCTGAGAGAGACCGGCGGCGACCCACGTGAAGCCGAAGTGCGCCCGCCCGACGAGGTCGAGGGCTACCTGAACTGAGCTCCTCTTACGACGCCGTCGTCGTGGGCGGCGGGCACAACGGTCTCGTCGCGGCGGCCTATCTGGCGAAGGCGGGCCGCCGAGTGCGGGTGCTGGAGCGGCTCGACCATGTCGGCGGGGCGGCGGTCTCCGCGCACGCCTTCGACGGGATCGACGCCCGACTGTCGCGGTACTCGTACCTCGTCAGCCTGCTGCCCCAGCGCATCGTCGACGATCTCGGCGCCCGCGTGCGGCTGCTGCGGCGCCGCTACTCGTCGTACACGCCCGACCCGACGAACGGCGGTCGCACCGGACTGTTGATCGGGCCGACGTCGACATTCGGCGCGATCGGCGCGGCCGAGGACGAGGCGCGGTTCGCCGAGTTCTACCGGCGGTGTGGCGGCCTCGTGGAACGGCTGTGGCCGACGCTGCTGGAACCGCTGGTGGCGCGCGAGCAGGCGCGGCGCCTTGTCGACGACGATGCTGCGTGGCGGATGATGGTCGACGATCCGATCGGACATGCGATCACCTCGGCCGTGGACAATGATCTCGTCCGCGGCGTGATGGCCACCGACGCGTTGATCGGGACGTTCGCCCGCCTGGACGATCCCTCGCTGATACAGAATGTCTGCTTCCTCTACCACCTGCTCGGCGGCGGAACCGGCGACTGGGACGTGCCGATCGGCGGAATGGGCTCCGTCACCGGTGCGCTGGCTGCGGCAGCCGCCGGCTTCGGTGCCGAAATCACCTGCGGCGCAGAGGTATATGCCATCGATCCGTCCGGCGAGGTTCGATACCATTGTGACGGCGCGGACCGCACCGTGCGCGGAGACGTGGTCCTCGCCAACGTGACTCCGACCGTGCTCGCCGGCTTGCTCGGTGAAGAGGTACCGGTCTCGACGCCAGGCGCACAGGTCAAGGTCAACCTCATGCTGCGGCGACTACCGCGATTGCGCGATGACGCCGTCACGCCCGAGCAGGCGTTCGGCGGGACATTCCACATCAATGAGACCTACACCCAGTTGAACGAGGCGTATGCGCGCGCAGACGCCGCCGTGGCGCCAGACCCGCTGCCGTGCGAGATCTACTGTCACTCGTTGACCGATCCATCGATCCTGTCCGACAAACTCCGTGTCGCGGGGGCGCAGACGTTGACGGTGTTCGGCCTGCACACTCCGCACCGTCTCGTGTCGACTGGCGATCCGGATCGGATGCGGGACACGCTGACGTCGGCGGTGCTCAATTCGTTGAATTCCGTTCTGGCCGAGCCGATCCATGACGTGTTGATGGAAGATTCGGAGGGTCGGGTGTGCATCGAGACGAAGACGACGCTCGACCTCGAACACTCGCTCGGCATGACGGGCGGACACATCTTTCACGGCGGGCTGGCGTGGCCGTTCGTTGAGGATGACGAGCCACTCGACACACCAGCTCAGCGTTGGGGTGTGGCCACCGCTCATGACCGAATTCTGCTGTGCGGCTCGGGGGCCCGGCGTGGTGGCGGCGTCTCCGGCATCGGCGGGCACAACGCGGCCATGGCGGTACTGGAGGGCTAGGCCATCTCCGCAGCGATGGCAACGAACCCGTCGAACCCGCACTCTTCTGCCATGGTGCGGTAACGATCCTTCAGTTCGCGGTACGTCGGCTCGTTTCCAGAGGCCCTGGCCTGCAACGCCCGGAGTCGCATCACCACCAGGTCGCGTGTTGCCCACTCCGCACCGGGGCGGACACCGGCGAGTCTCTCGATCGCAGCGTCGGCCTCCGAAAGATCTCCTTCTGACTCGCGCAGCAATAGAAGCTCAACAAGCGCCTCCGTGGTGCCTTCGCAATTCACGAAGTTGCCGGATTCGAACAGCTCGTCCACGGCAACTCGTATTCGCTCGATCGTGCCATGGCGGTCGTGGTCGGCGGCGCTATGAACAACAATCACCTCCAAAGCGGTTACTATGTTCAGCGCGTAGTGCTCTTTTCGGCACGTCTCGCACAGCTCGGTGAGCATCGCGAGTCCCCGTGGCTCCTCCCCCACATTTCCGTAGGTCAACGCTATGCCGAGGGCCATGCGCGACAGCACCAGTGGCAAGTCCTCACTGCACCGCTCTGCTCGCTCGTATGCCTCCGTGATCTCGCTCAGCAGGGTCTCGTCGGGTAACCCCACGTGCCGACCTACTGGAATGGACTTGTAGGCGGTCGCAACCGCCAGCGAAGCCGCGTCTGATTCGCGGGCCATGGCCACTGCGTCCTCCAGGTCTTTGCGCCATCCCGCACGGCCCATCAGGTACCGGGCAAACCCTCGAAATGTGTACGCCAAGGCCACCGGTGAACCGAGGATCAAGCTCCCCATCGTGGACTCGCCCTCGGCGACGTCGATGGCAGTCTCCGTCCATCGCAACACATCCGCGGCCTCGGCTGCCTGGAGCTTGGCAACGCACGCCGGCACGGTCAAATGAATTGTCAACGTGGTGTCGCCGAGGGACTCGACAAGCTCCATCAGTTCGGATGCCTGCCGAGAAGCTTCGAATATCCGTCCGAGAAGCACGTGCTCCATCGTCAGCCCCGCCATTCCGATGGCGAGCGATGCCTTGTCTCCTGCCTCCATGCACAGGTCACGGAGTTCGTCGAAGCGCTCCGACAGGTCCGGGTGGAAGCGACGGAATGCGCTGCTGCACAACAGGCTGCGCGGCGCTATCCGCATACCTAAACGGTCCGGATGATCCGGGGGGAGAGCGTCGGCCACCCGACGCGCGCGCTCCCAGCTGAGCTGGGCTGCGGCATTGTCCCGGTTGTTCGCCCAGGCACCCGCTCGCATGTGCCACTGGTAGGCGGCTGCCAACTCGCCGGCCGACTCGAGGTGCTCCGCGATCAGCGCGGCGTTCTGGTCGCTCTGGTCCAAGGCCGCGGCAAGCCGTCGATGCAATCGCGTGCGGTCGGACCTCAGCTGTGACTCGTAAGCGACGGCCCGAATCAGGGCGTGCCGAAATGTGTACTGAGGGGTTGGACCGAAGCCAGTCTGATCGATCAATTCCGCCTTCACCAGGTCGTCGAGCGCCGGTTCGATCTCCAACGCCTTCAGCATCTCCGGGCTGAATTGGATGCCTATCACCGCGGCACCGTTCAACGTCCGTTTGGCCGCGGGATCGAGGCGGTCGATGCGCGCCGCGATCACCGCCTGCAGGCTTTGAGGCACGTTCACCTCGCTCGTCGGCTCAACGCACAGATAGCACCCTCGGGAGCCGACCAGCACTTCCCGCTCGGTCAGGTCGCGGACGATCTCTTCGGCGAAGAACGGGTTACCCTCGGCGCGTTTGGCAACCAGGTGCGCGAGCTCTGCCACCGAGCCGTCCTTGCCGAGCAGTTCGCTGCTGAGCCGTGACATCTGTGAATAATCCAGCGGCTCAAGCGCGATGGTCTGAGACCGGGGCGAATGAGCGAGCGGACCATCGTATTCCGGCCGGTAGGTGACGAGCACGAGAGAACGTGTCCGGGGTATCACGGCCAGAAAGTCCGCGAGCATCGATTCACTGGTCCTATCGATCCAGTGCGCATCCTCGATGACGTACATCGATGGGGTGGTGCTCGCGAGCGCGGCGGCATTGATCATCGCCGCGATGCGGCGCTGGCGTGCATCGGCATCGATCTGGGGCAGCGCCGCCGCCGGATCACCGACTCCCAGAAGGTCTTCGACGAGCAGAAGATCCTCTTGATCGGCGTCGGGGAACGCAGCACGCACCTGTTCCCGCGCCGCCGTGGCGTCGAGGCCACTCGCGTCCGTCGCCGACCGCAGCAGGTTTGCTGCCGCGTGGAACGGAACGTCGGCGGTATGGGACTCGCAGAGAGTGGTGGCCACCTCGACACCGGCGTCCGCGGCGCGCGATGTCAACTCCCGGACCAGCCTGCTTTTCCCGATGCCGGGCGGACCGACCAGCCCCACGACACCTCCGTTGCCCCGCACGGCGCGGTCGAGAAGTCCGCTGAGCGCGTTCATCTCCCACTCGCGGCCGACGAACGTGGTCCGCATCCGCTCTGTTCGCTGATCAGCGGCCAATCCGAGTAGCCGCCGCGCCCGCACCGGCGCCTGCATTCCCTTGATATGCACCAGCTCTGGGTCACCGAGCGCGGCGCTGTTCTCCACCAGTCGTGCTGTCGACTCGCTCACCATTACACCGCCAGGTGGAGCCACCGACTCCATTCGTTGAGCCATGCCGACTTGCTCACCGACCGCCGTGTACGAAAATGGGCCCGAACCGATTTCGCCGGTGATCACCACTCCGGAATTCAGGCCGATACGTAGCTGCAGGTCGATGTGGTCTCGGTCCTCGATGCTGGCTGCCAGGCGCCGGGCATCCTCCTGGATATCCAGCGCCGCCCGGCAGGCGAGCAGCGCGTGATGCTCAAGCGCAATAGGTGCGCCGAACTCAGCCATGATCCCGTCGCCGGTGAATTTGTCGACTGTGCCCCCATATCGCTGGACGACCGCCGACGACCGGTTGAACAATTCCGTCATGATCTCGCGCAACCGCTCCGGACCGAGCCTGGTCGCGACGTCCATGGACCCGACCACATCGGCGAACAGCACGGTCACTTGCTTATATTCGGCGCGAGAGTCCGCTGCGGCGACCGGGGACCCGCAGGCGTCACAGAAACGGGCTCCGTCCCGTAGCCCGGCGCCGCACACGTGGCAGGCAACCCCCACGGTGTAATCGTGCGCCGAGCGGGGGGCCGTGGTTGCGAAATGGCGCGATTGCGACCAGGAACGCTACGTCGACGACAGCTTGGCCAAGATTTCGCGCAGCGCCTCGAGGTCGTCCTTGTTCAGCGCCGCGAATACATCGGGTGCCGGATCCTCGACCGCGTCGATCTTGGCCACCATGGCGCATCCCGCATCGGTGAGCGACACTCGCTTGCACCGGCGATTCTCCGGATCCACCTGACGCACCACCAACCCGCGCCCCTCCAAGTCGTTGATCGCGACCGTCGCGGCCGGCGCGTCGATGGTCGCCGCGTGCGCCAACTCCTTGACGGTCATCGGCCGTCGGCTCAACCGCCGCAGGATGCGCACCCTGCTGAACGGCAACCCGGAGTGCTCGACGATCGCCCGCTTCCAGCTCTCGTGGTTCTCGACGACGAACGTCGCCATCGCCCGCCACGCCTCGTCTGCCCCTCGATTACCGGACATCGGCCGTCACCAACGGTTCCAGTCGATCGGCAGACCGCAACGCCCTGCCGGACGTCGAGTAGAAGCCGAGCACGATGATCACCACCCCAAGCACCGCGCAGATCATCCACAGCGGGCGAGCGGCCTCCGCGAACCCTGGGCCCGTCGCGGCCAGCGCGCCGCCTGCGACCGAACCACACAGTGCCACACCAATACTCACGCCGACCTGCCTGCTGGTCGATGCGATCGCCGACGCGGCCCCCGCCCGGTCGGTCGGCATGCCGCTGACGGCGGCGTTGGTCACCGGCGCGTTGACCATCGAGAACCCGATGCCGAAGACAGCGAAGATCACGAGCAGCTGCCACACCGGTGTCGTCGCCGACAGCTGGGCGAGCATAATCGTCGCCGCCGTGATGAGCACACCCGCAGACAGCAGCGAAGGTCGGGCACCGAACCGCCCCACCATCCGGCCGGACAACGGCGAAAACATCAGTGCCCCAACGGCTATCGGCAGATAGATCAACCCCGTGTGAAACGCCGAGAAACCGCGCGCGTCCTGCAGGTACAGCGACATCATGAACAGGAACGCACCCCACGACGCGAATGCGCACACCGCAATCATCGTCGCCGACGCAAACGGAATGCTCCGGAAGAACCTTAGATCGATGAACGGGTCCCGCCTGCGAGCCTCATAAGCCACGAAGCCGACGAAGGCCGCGACCGCGCCGACCGCCACGGCGACCGTACGAACGTGTCCCCATCCCATGACCGGTCCCTCGATGAGCACAAAGACGAGGCCGAACAGGAACGCCATACCCAGCAGCTGGCCGATCGGATCGACGTCGCGCATGGTCACCGACTTGGACTTCGGGACGAAGATGACGGTGAGCAGGATCGCCACCGCGCAGATCGGCAGATTGATCCAGAACACGGCGCGCCAGTTGATCCACTCGATGAGCACACCGCCGACGATCGGCCCCGCGGCCATCGAGATGCCGACGACACCGCCCCATATGCCGATGGCCCGGGCGCGTTCCACCCTGCCGGTGAACGCCTGCGTGATGATCGACATCGCGACGGGGTTCATCATCGAGCCACCGATCGCCTGGAGGAAGCGGGCGGCGATCAGCGTCTCGATGTTCGGCGCCATGCTGCACAGCAGCGACGCGACCGCGAACACCGTCAGCCCGAGCTGGAACGTCCCGCGGCGGCCGAACCGGTCGGCGGCCGCACCCGACAGCAGCAGCAACGAGGCCAACACCAGCGTGTAGATGTCGATCACCCACTGGAGTTGGGAACCGCTGGCGTCGAGGTCGGCGCGGATGTTCGGAATCGCGACGTTGACGATCGTCGCGTCCATCGACACGATCAGCAGGCTCAGGCAACAGGTCACCAAAATGATGGCCTTGCGTCGAGCGCTCAATGACCGTTCGTTCACCCGACAATTGTGAAACTACAACTGTTTGTGCGGCAAGGCGCCTGGCAGTGAGATACGCGACGGCGAGTGTGGGCCTACGCCACGCCTCGAACCCTCAGAACGTGCGGGTAACCCACGTTCGGCGGAGGGCGCCAACGGACCTAGCGGCTGCTGACGTCCTTGTAGTCGCGCTCGGTGTAACCGGTGTAGACCTGGCGCGGACGGCCGATCTTGCCGCTGCCCTCGTCGTGCATCTCCCGCCAGTGCGCGATCCAGCCGGGCAGCCGGCCGAGCGCGAACAGCACGGTGAACATGCGCGTGGGGAAGCCCATCGCCCGGTAGATCACGCCGGTGTAGAAGTCGACGTTCGGGTAGAGCTTGCGCTCGATGAAGAAGTCGTCGGTGAGCGCGGCTTCCTCGAGAGTGCGTGCGATGTCCAGCATTTCGTCGTCGCCGCCGAGCTTGCCGAGGATCTTGTCGGCCTGCTCCTTGACGATGCGGGCGCGCGGGTCGTAGTTCTTGTAGACCCGGTGGCCGAAGCCCATCAGCTTGACGCCGTCCTCGCGGTTCTTCACCTTCCTGATGAACTCGTGGACGTCGAAGTCGGCCTGACGGATCTTCTCCAACATCTCCAGCACCGCCTGGTTGGCGCCGCCGTGCAGCGGGCCCCACAGCGCGTTGATGCCACCGGAGATCGACGTGAACAGGTTGGCCTGCGACGAGCCGACTAACCGCACCGTCGACGTCGAGCAGTTCTGCTCGTGGTCGGCATGCAGGATGAACAGCATGTCCAGCGCGCGGACGATCTCGGGATCGACCTCGTAGGGCTCGGCCGGGAAACCGAACGTCATCCGCAGGAAGTTCTCGACCAGCGTCAGCGAGTTGTCCGGATACAGGAACGGCTGGCCCGCCGACTTCTTGTAGGCATACGCCGCGATGGTCGGCAGCTTTGCCAGCAGCCGGATCGTCGACAGCTCAACCTGGTTGTCATCGAACGGGTCGAGCGAATCCTCGTAGTACGTCGATAACGCGTTGACCGCGCTCGACAGCACCGGCATCGGGTGGGCGTTGGCCGGGAAGCCGTCGAAGAACCGCTTGAGGTCCTCGTGCAGCAGCGTGTGCCGCTGAATCCGGGTGGTGAACTCCGCGAGCTGTTCCCTGGTGGGCAGCTCACCGTAGATGAGCAGATAGCTCACCTCGATGAAGTTCGACTTCTCGGCGAGCTGCTCGATCGGGTAGCCGCGGTAGCGCAGGATGCCGGCGTCGCCGTCGATGTAGGTGATCGCACTCTTGGTCGACGCCGTGTTGACGAAGCCCTCGTCGAAGGTGGTGTAGCCGGACTTGGCCAGAAGTGAACCCAGCGCGATGCCGTCAGCGCCTTCGGTGGCGGAAACGATGTCAAGGTCGAGCGTGCCACCGGGGTAGGAGAGGGTGGCTTGCCCTTCCCCACTCTTCGCGTTATCGGCCACGAGTTTCCCTTCGTCGCTGCTGGGAGTATTCGGACATTGCTCCTACAAAAGGTAGTCCCATTCCGGCACGCGTGCCCCGCCGGGGGCGGTCACTTGCTCAGACGGGCAGCCGCAGATTACCCAACAAGCCGGTGAACTCCGCGAAGACCGTCTCCAAGTGGTCGATCAGGTCGTCTAGGGACACCTGTGACCAGTCGCTGTTGACCTGCACGACATCGGTGAGCGCCGTCATTATCACCGCGCTCCACGTCGCGGATGTCAGCCGCACCCTGCGGTCGCTGAGGTCGGCGCCCATGCGCCTGGCGATCGCGCGTTCGACCGCGTTGCCCCGGAAATCGGGGGTGATCTGCCGCAGTGTCGGCGACGACAGGATGATCCGGGTGATGCACAACACCCGCTCGGCTCGCAGATCGTCGGGTCCCGCGCGCTTGGCCGCCTCCCCCATCGCGACGTAGGCGCGCAGGATCGCCTCCAGGTGATTCAGCTCGGCGGGTTGGCGCTCCAACTCGACGGCGACTTCGTCGATGATCTCGTCGACCAGGGCCAGCGCGATGGAGTCCTTGGTCGGGAAGTACCGGCTAAAGGTGCGCGGTGAGACGTCGGCCACCGCGGCGATTTGGTCGACGGTGGTGTTGTCGAAACCCTGTCCGTTGCACAGTTCCACGGCGGCATCGATGAGAGTCGCACGCGTGCGCTGCTTCTTGCGCTCACGCAGCCCAACGGACTGCGCCCCCCTACCGTCAGGCACGAACGCGATCCTAACGGTCGAATCTATGAGAGAGCTAAGAATTCATCTGCTCCGAAAACATGATCGACGTCAACATTTCGGGCCGGCGCCACGCGGTAGCGAACGCCGGCACCTAAGGCTGCAGCCGCTCGATGCGCCCGTCCTGGATGCGAATCCTGTTGTGCACGCGGTTCTCCCGGCCCTGCCAGAACTCAACGACGTCGGCGGCGATCAGGTAGCCACCCCAGTTCGGCGGGACAGGCACCGTGTCCTGACCTTCGAAGCGCCGCGTCACCTCGGCCAGTTGCTCCAGCAGCGCCGCGCGGGAGGCGATCGGCTTCGACTGGTACGACGCCCACGCGCCCAGTTGCGACCCTCGCGGCCGCTTCGACCAGTATTCGGCGGTCTCCTCCGCCGACACCTTGGTCACGGGGCCGCGGACATGGACCTGGCGGCCGGTCAGATACCAGGGGAAGGTGGCCGACGCATACGGCGTGGCCGCTAGCTGTTCGCCCTTGTCGGAGTCGTAGTTGGTGTAGAAGGTGATGCCGGTGTCGTCGACGCTCTTGCACAACACCGACCGGGTGACGGGCCGTCCCCGGTTGTCGACCGTCGCGACGACCATGGCGTTGGGTTCGGCCACGCCGGCGCGCTCGGCGTCGGCTAACCACTTGCGCAGCAACGTAACCCAACCGTCGGCCAGCCAATCCACGTCCAGGTCGGGACTGCCGTCCTTTTCCGCCGAACCGTATTCCACCCGCATCCTCGCCAAGTGTTCCGGGCCTACCTCCGCCACGCGCCAACGCTACGCCCACACCGGCTGCCGTCGTGTCTGCAACCGCCAGATGAGCGCCGTTTCACAGGTGCGAGAATCTGGCCATGAGCGCGGTGCCCGAAGACTTCGTCCCCGGCCTCGAAGGCGTCGTCGCCTTCACGTCCGAGATCGCCGAACCCGACAAGGACGGCGGCGCGCTGCGGTACCGCGGCGTCGACATCGAGGATCTGGTCAACCAGCGGGTCACCTTCGGCGACGTGTGGGCGCTGCTGGTCGACGGCAAGTTCGGCGACGGTCTGCCGCCGGCCGAACCGTTCCCGCTGCCCATCCACAGCGGCGATGTCCGCGTCGACGTCCAGGCGGGGCTGGCGATGCTGGCGCCGATCTGGGGATATCCCCCGTTGCTCGACATCGACGACGCCACCGCCCGCGAACACCTCGCCCGGGCGTCGGTGATGGCGCTGTCCTACGTCGCGCAGTCGGCGCGCGGCATCTATCAACCCGCGGTCCCGCAGCGCACCATCGACGAATGTTCAACGGTGACAGAGCGATTCATGACCCGCTGGCAGGGCGATCCCGATCCCCGGCATGTCGAGGCCATCGACGCCTACTGGGTGAGCGCCGCCGAGCACGGCATGAACGCCTCGACGTTCACCGCCCGCGTGATCGCGTCGACCGGCGCCGACGTCGCGGCCGCCCTGTCCGGGGCCATCGGCGCCATGAGCGGACCGCTGCACGGCGGCGCCCCGGCGCGGGTGATCCCGATGATCGAGGAGGCCGAGAAGACCGGCGACGCCCGCAACGTCGTCAAGGGCATCCTCGACCGCAAGGAGAAGCTGATGGGCTTCGGGCACCGGGTCTACCGCGCCGAGGACCCGCGGGCCCGGGTGCTGCGCGCGACGGCCAAGCGGCTCGAGGCCCCGCGCTACGAGGTCGCCGCCGCGCTCGAACAGGCCGCGCTGACGGAGTTGCGCGAGCGCCGGCCGGACCGCGCCATCGAGACCAACGTCGAGTTCTGGGCCGCGGTGATCCTGGACTTCGCGCAGGTGCCGACCAAGATGATGCCCGCGATGTTCACCTGTGGCCGCACCGCCGGGTGGTGTGCGCACATCCTCGAGCAGAAGCGGCTCGGCAAGCTGGTGCGGCCGTCGGCGATCTACGTCGGACCGGAGCCGCGCAGCCCCGAGTCGGTCGAGGGCTGGGACCAAGTCGTCCGGTCGTGACTGCGCCCTCGATCCTGGAGACGTTCGCCTCAGCGGCACACAGCTTCGCGGACCTGGTCGGCCGCATTCCCGCCGACGCGTTATCGGGGCCGGGTCTGGGCGAGTGGGACCTGCGCTCGCTTGTCGGGCACACGTCGCGCTCGCTGACGACGGTGCTCACGTACCTCGAGACCACAGCTCAGGCCGAGGACATCGCCACGCCGCAGGAGTACTACGCGCGGGTGAACCCGGCGGCACTGGGCCTGGACCCCGCCGACGTGGCTGCGCGCGGCAGGCAAGCCGGGCGCGACCTCGGTGACGACCCGGCGGCCGCCGTGGCAGACCTCGTCTCCCGAGCGACCGCGCGATTGGAGACGGTGGACGACCCGTTGATCCGGGTGCTCGGCGGGCTGGGCATCCGGTTGCGGACCTATCTGCCGACGCGGACGTTCGAGCTGGCCGTGCACAGCCTGGACATCGCACGTGCCGTTGGTCTTTCGTTCACGCTGCCGACTCCCGTGCTGGAGGAGGCGTTGGTATTGGCAGCACGCATCGCCGCCGGGCAGCAAGGCCAGACGGTGCTGATGGCGCTGACGGGCCGCGACGCTCTGCCGGCGTCGTTCTCGATTGTCTGAAGCCTCTGATCTGTCGGTGGGCAGTGGTTGCATGACCGCGTACCGATGAATTGCGTCCGCTCGCCGAGTCGGTACTGGTAACCCGCCCGCGGGCCTAACCCGAATCGAGAAGGAGCTCTCCACATGGCCATCGACTTCGAGCCAGCAGTGTCGCCCATGCTTACGGTCAGCGACGGCGCCGCAGCCATCGACTTCTACGTCAAGGCCTTCGGCGCCGAGGAACTCGGCCGGGTGCCGGGGCCCGACGGCAAGAGGCTGTTTCACGCCGCGCTGCGCATCAACGGGGCGCTGGTGATGCTCAACGACGACTTCCCGGACATGAACGACGGCAAGTCTGCGACGCCGGAAGCTCTCGGCGGCTCGCCGGTGACCATCCATCTGACGGTCACCGATGTCGACGCCAAGTTCCAGAAGGCCGTCGACGCAGGCGCGACGGTCGTCATGCCGCTTGGTGACATGTTCTGGGGCGACCGCTACGGCGAGCTGCGTGACCCCTTCGGGCATCTGTGGTCGATGGGTCAGCCGGTGCGTGAAGTCAGCCCCGAGGAGATCGAGAAGGCGGTGCAGCAGCACCAGTGACGGAGCTAGCGGCGCAGGCCGGCCAGTAATCGCCGGCCGAACCCGGATCCGCGGGAGTCGGCCGCGGCGGAGAGCATGTCGGGGACCGCGGTGAACTTCACGCGCGGTCGTTCGTCGCCGCCGCGGGCGACTTCGGCGGCGTCGATCGCCTTCCACCCGGCGGAGTCGACCATGTCGGGCCGCCTGCTGCGCACGAGTTTGTCGAGTGCCGAGGGCTTGTGCACGGGATCGCGCAACCTGCCCTCGTTGTAGTCGGCGACGAGGTTGTGCACGGTCTGCGCGGCACACGACTTGTTGGTGCCGATGAAGCCCGTCGGTCCGCGTTTGATCCAGCCCGCGACGTAGCTGCCGGGAACGGGTGCGCCCAACCGCGGGTCGACGACCCGGCCGCCGTCGTTGGGCACGACCGCGGCCTCCTCGTCGAAGGGCAGACCGCGAATGGGCTTGCCGCGGTAGCCGATCGACGTCAAGACCAAACCGGCGTCGACCCGACGAACCTCGTCGGTGCCGGTGACCGTGAACTCCATCGCCTCGCTGCGGACGTCACCGATGACGCGCTTCGGCGTGAGCGAATAGGCGAGCCGGATACGCGGTCGCGTCACCGGCGTCGAGGTGTCCGCCAGCTTGCTCAGGATCTCCAACTTGTTGCGCGTCAACCGATCCTGGGCCGCGGCCAGGTCGCGGTCCACCAACGCGTGGTCCTCCGGTGAGAGCACCACCTCGCACGTCGACGTCAGCCCGATCAGCTCGGGCAGCGTGAACGCCGAGTCGGCGGGCCCGCGGCGGGCCGCGATCACCACCTCGGTCACCTTCGACGCGCGGAGCGCGGCGAACGCGTGATCGGAGATGTCGGTGCCTGCGAGGACATCGGGCGGTGAGGTGAGAATCCGCGCGACGTCGAGGGCGACGTTGCCGTTGCCGACGATGATCACTCGCTCGTGACTCAGATCGATTGGCAGCGAGTCGAAGTCGGGGTGCCCGTTGTACCAGGCCACGAACTCGGTGGCGGTGCCCGTGCCTTGCAGGTCCATTCCCGCGATGTCGAGCCGGCGGTCGTTGGGCGCCCCGACGGCGTAGAGGACGGCGTGGTGATGCTCGAGCAGCTCGTCGTGGGTGACGTCGGAGCCCACCTCGACGTTGAGGTAGAACGTGAATCCCGGTTGGGCCGCGACCCTGTCGAACAGCCTGGTGACGCGCTTGGTGCTCTGGTGGTCGGGCGCGACGCCGGCGCGCACCAATCCGTAGGGCGTGGGCAGCCGCTCGAAAACGTTGACGCGCACCCCTTTCTGGGTGAGCAGCTCGTCGGCGGCATACATCGCCGCCGGTCCCGATCCGACGATCGCCACCGTGAGCGGTCCACCTGCCCTCGGGTACACCACCGGCGCCTCGATGACCGGCGCCAGTTTCGATGTCGGCGGCAACTTTCCGTCCGGTTCGGGATAGAACGCGGCGTTCAACTCGACGAACGGAAGCTGCGCGGGCGTCAACTTCGAATCATGCGATATCGCACCGACCGGGCACGCCGACACGCACGCACCGCAGTCCACACACGCCACCGGATCGATGTGGAGCATCTCGGCGGTCGCGAAGCCGGGTTCGTCGGGTGTCGGGTGGATGCAGTTCACCGGACACGCGTAAACACAGGACCCGTCGCTACAACACGACTGGGTGATCACATGGGGCACAAGCGCTCCCTACGCGGCGGCGACCACGTGCTGGCGAGCCGGCTCGCTGCGGTAGCGGCTGGGCGGACCGTCGATCCTGCACATCCTCCACACGAGCTTGGCGAACGGGTTCATCAGCCCGGTGTCGTGGCACAACATCCGGACGTCGCCGAACATGTCGCGCAGGAATTGCCTCGACTTGGGCGCACGGAAGAACAGCTCCTTGCGCACCGAGCGCGGGATGTCGAACTCCCGCCAGAACGACCTCGGCGGCACGATGATCGCCTGGCACAGCACCCGCATGATGATCGGCACGTTCCACGACAACCAGAACCGCTGCCGGCGGTTCAGATGCGGCAGGCGCTTACGCAGATATTCGTGGGCGAACGAAATGTGGCGCGCTTCCTCGGCCACGTGGATCGCCATCACCCGCTCCATGATCGGGTGCAAGTCCTTGCCCTCGCGCAGCACGTTCTTCTGAGTGTGGTCGATCGGCTCTTCACCGGCGAGCACGCCGAAGAAGAACGGGATCGGCAGCGGCCCGGCGATCAGCGGGATGAACGGCGACAGCCAACGCAGCATGCGCGGCATGCCCGGCACGTCCGCGCCGATGCGGTTGACCATCTCCTGGAACATCATCGTGTGGTTGCACTCTTCGACCGACTCGTGCAGGCAGTACCGGTATTCGGGCGAACCGTTGGGCACCCAGAACGCGTAATTCGTCAGGCCGCGGATGAGGATGATCTCGAACTGCAACCCGACCTTGGCGACGTTGGCCTGCCGCCACATCCCGATTTCGATCTGCCGCTCCAGCGGCTGGGCCTGATACCAGGGATGTCCGCCGAGCGGGTCGGTGGCGGGCAGCACCCACCGCGGATCGTTCTCGGTGACCGCGAACTCCGGGGAGTCCCAGTCGATGTCGGTGTACGGGTTGAAGTTCCGCCGCACCGAACCCTCGGACAGTGTGGTGAGCGTGTCGACGTAATCGGCGTCGTCGCTGACCTCCATGTTGCGACGCCATCGCCTGACCATTCGAGTCCGCGCCATCTTCAGCCTCCCCTATGAGGTTTACATTCGCGCCTCTGATGTCCAACAACGGTACCGGAGGTATCGCCTACTGAACATACCCCTCGGCGCGATGTGTCACACCGGCTGAAATACGGCGTGATGTGATGCCCGTCACATCAGAGGTAGGCGTGCGGGCGGTTCGGGTCTACCGGCTTCCGAACTCCCCGACAGCGGCGGCCCTGGCACCGTTGCGCACCACCGCGACGCCGGCTTCGGTCATGCCGCAATCGGTGATGATCGCCCGATGGCCGGGGCTGTTCATCCACCAGTTCACGGCTTCTGCGGGAACGGCGGCCACCCCGGTGCTCCAGAAAATGATCTCGCCGGCGTTGGAGAACTGCGTGTAGCCGGCGGCGGTGATGCGCTGGCCGACCGAAGATCCGTCCGAACCGGTGTGGCTTCGCACATTGTTGGCCAGCATGTCGTTGGCCTGCCGGGCCGCGGCCGCGCTCAGCTGTGGGTTTGCCGCGACCGGACCGCATCCGTTCGCGGCGCGGGCGGCGTTGATCTCGTTGAGCAGTGCACCGTCGTCGGCACCGTCGGCATGAGCAAGCACCGGGGCGCTGACGGCCGCCGCGGCCGCACACATTGAAATCAGGACCGAGCTTCTTCTACGACTGTTCACGTGCCCCCCTGGGCTCGAGCTTCAGTCCCCGACAGGTCACAGTATGGACACGGCGAGGTCTCTATGAAGCCCGTTTACCCACTTTTGTGACTTTCTCTGCCGCCCCTCCCCACGGCGACGGCACAGGTCCGGTCATTACTGTTGACCGCATGTCGCAGCTGACGATTCCCGCCGACCTCAAACCGCGCGACGGCCGCTTCGGCTGCGGGCCCTCCAAGGTCCGACCGGAACAGCTCAGTGCGCTCGCCGCAGCAGGTGACCTGTTCGGCACCTCGCACCGCCAGGCGCCGGTGAAGAACCTGGTCGGCCGGGTGCGTGAGGGGCTGCGCCAGCTGTTCTCGCTGCCCGACGGCTACGAGGTGATCCTCGGCAACGGCGGCACCACCGCGTTCTGGGATGCGGCGACGTTCGGCCTGATCGACAAGCGGTCGCTGCATCTGACCTACGGCGAGTTCAGCGCGAAATTCGCCTCGGCCGTCGCCAAGAACCCGTTCGTCGGCGATCCCGTCGTCGTCAAGGCCGACCCGGGCAGCGCGCCGGAGCCGACATCGGACCCGTCGGTCGACCTGATCGGCTGGGCACACAACGAGACCTCGACGGGTGTCGCGGTCCCGGTGCGGCGTCCGGACGGGTCGGGCGATGTGTTGATCGCGATCGACGCGACGTCTGCGGCGGGTGGGCTTGAAGTCGACATCACCGAATCCGACGTCTACTACTTCGCTCCGCAGAAGAACTTCGCGAGCGACGGCGGACTGTGGCTGGCGATCATGTCGCCGGCCGCGCTCGCGCGCGTCGAGGCGATCGCGAACTCGGGCCGCTGGGTCCCGGAGTTCCTGTCACTGCCGATCGCGATCGAGAACAGCCTCAAGAACCAGACGTACAACACTCCGGCGATCGGCACCTTGATCATGCTGGCCGAGCAGCTGGAGTGGCTGCTGGGCAACGGCGGACTGGACTGGGCGGTCAAGCGCACGGCGGATTCGTCGCAGCGGCTGTACGGATGGGCCGACGGGGCCGAGTTCGCGACGCCGTTCGTCGCTGATCCGGCGTTGCGTTCGCAGGTGGTGGGCACCGTCGACTTCAACGACGACATCGACGCCGCGGCCGTGGCCAAGACGCTGCGGGCCAACGGCATCGTCGACACTGAGCCCTATCGCAAGCTCGGCCGCAACCAGCTGCGGGTTGGGATGTTCCCGGCCGTGGAGCCCGATGACGTCAGCGCGCTCACGGCGTGCATCGACTGGGTGGTGGAGCGGCTTTAGCCGCGACCAACAGGCGGGGAGCGGCTTTAGCCGCGACCAACAGGCGGGGAGCGGCTTTAGCCGCGTGTCCTACCAGGTAACGCCCGGATAACGCAGTAGTGTCCGGTTGATCGGGCTTTGCGCTAGCCCGGAGGAGGTCGCCATGCGGGAACTCAAAGTCGTCGGACTCGATGTGGACGGCAAACGAATCATCTGCGAGGTCGACGGCTCCGGCGAGAAATTCACGCTGCGGCGCGACGATCGGTTGCGGGCCGCCGTTCGAGGTGACCAGATGGGTTCGAGCCAGACACGAGACGAGGCCGAGGTTCAGAACGTGTTGCGCCCCAGAGAGATTCAATCGCGGATCAGGGCGGGCGCGTCCGTCGAGCAGGTCGCCGAGGCGTCGGGTGTCGACGTGGCCCGTGTCGAGCGGTTCGCCCACCCGGTGTTGCTCGAGCGTTCCCGCGCCGCCGAGCTGGCAACGGCCGCGCACCCGGTGCTTCCCGACGGTCCGTCGGTGCTGACCCTGCTCGAGACGGTCACGACGGCGTTGATCGCGCGCGGGCTCGACCCCGACGCTCCCGCATGGGATGCGTGGCGCAACGAGGACGGCCGCTGGACCGTGCAGCTGGCGTGGAAGGCGGGGATGTCCGACAACGTCGCACACTTCCGGTTCACCCCCGGTGCCCACGGCGGGACGGTGACGGCATTCGACGACGCAGCCTCCGAGCTGATCGACCCGAACTTCTCCCGTCCGCTGCGCCCAGTCGCAGCGCTGCCGCAGCCAGCGGCCGAGGTCGAGGAGCCGACGCTGCCGATCGAGCCGCCAGTGCAGGTCAGTACACCGGAACCGCAGCCCGAAGCGGAGGCCGAGCCGGTCGCCCCGAAGCAGCCCAAAGCGCGCAGGGGCAAGGCCAAGCCGGCGGTCCCGGCGTGGGAGGACGTTCTGCTGGGCGTGCGTTCCAGCGGCCAGCGCTGACTTTCCGCGCCAGGTCAGCCGCGCAACGCAACGGCGAGCACCACCAGCCACGCCGCAGCCACGCCGACGCCGGAGCCCAGCACGAACCACCGCCACACCGGCCGATTGCGCCACCCCCACACCGTCGGAGCCAGGCCGCCGACCGCGACCAGGTTGAGACCGATCGCCAGCAGCGGGTGCAACCGCAACAGTCCGAGGCTGAGCACGACGATCGTGGCCGCGACGACGGCCGCGACGAACCCCGCCACCGTCAACCCCATCGCCCACGGCGTCGAGTCGTCGGCCATCTCATTCACTCCGAGTCGCTCCGCTCAATCTCGCCGGCGTCCAATCTAACCCGCTCATAGAACGCCAGGGCCGCAGCGGTCGCGACGTTGAGCGAGTCGGTTCCCCGCGACATCGGGATCCGCACCCGCAGATCGGCCGCGCGCATCGTCCGCTCGGTGAGCCCCGGACCCTCCGCGCCGACGAGGATCGCCACCTTGTCGTCGGCGACGCCCGTCATCGCGTCGGCCAGCGTGCTTGCGGTAGGCATGGGTGTCATCGCCAGCAGTCGAAACCCGTTGGCCCGCAACAACTCCAGGCCATCGGGCCACGACTGCGCCCAAGCGTAGGGCACGAGCAGCGCATGGCCCATCGACACCCGAACGGCTCGCCGATACAGCGGGTCGGCGCAACCGGTGCCGAACACGACCGCGTCCACGCCGAGGCCGGCCGCGTTGCGAAAGATCGAGCCGAGGTTCTCGTGGTCGTTGACACCCTCGAGGACCGCGACGGTGCGCGCACCGTTCAACACCTCGGCGACCGTCAACTCGCGCGGCCGCGACGCCGACGCCAGCACGCCGCGGTTGAGGTGAAATCCCACCACTTCGGCCATCACATCGGCGGGCACCCGGTAATACGGAGCCGAGACGCCGACCAGGTCGCCCGCGAGTTCCTGCAGCCGGCGGTCGGTGCCCATCATCGCGCGCGGCGCGAACCGCGAGGCCAGCATCCGTTGCACCACCAGCACGCCCTCGGCGATCACCAGCCCCTTGCCCGTGGGCAGATCGGGCCTGCGGTCGACGCTGTTGAGATCGCGAAAGTCGTCGAGTCGCGGATCGGACGGATCGTCGACGTCGATCACGGTGTGCGTCACGGCAGGCGCGCTCGGCCGGCACCGCAGCGCGGTGGGCTACCTTTCATAGCGATGACGCCGCAACCGCCCCCGTTGCCCGGCAACCTGCTCAGGCCGTGGCCGGTCATCGTCGCGATCGCGGCCGGTTGGGTCGTCGCTGCGATCCTGGCGTTCACGGTGACCGGTCTACACGAGTGGCGGCCGTACACGGTGGCCGGGCTAGGGGTCGGCGCCCTTGGCACGGCGATCTGGTTGTGGCAACGTCACGCCGTGCGTCGCGGATCGCGCGGGGCGCAGAGCGGACTCACCTAGCGCGAGATGAGCAGACAGGAGAAGGCTATGGCAGCCCCGGTGTTGCAGGCCGAAATCACAATCAACGCCCCGGTGGCGAAGGTGTGGGAACTGGTCTCGAACCTCAAGAACATGCCGCGATGGAGCCCGCAGTGCCGGGCCATGAAGACGTTCGGCCCGCTGCAGCCGGGTGCGCGGACGATCAACCTCAACCGGCGCAAGTTTCTGATGTGGCCCACCACGAGCCGGATCATCGAAGTGGTCCCGGAGAAGAAGCTGGCGTTTCGGGTCAACGAGAACAACACCGTGTGGAGCTACGAGCTCGAGCCCACCGAGACCGGCACCCGTCTGGTGGAGACCCGTCACGCGGAGAACGGGGTCAAGCCGGTGTCGACGATGTTGGTCAACGCGGTGATGGGTGGCGTGCCCAGCTTCGAACGTGAACTCGTCGAAGGGATGAACGAGACGCTCGCGCGGATCAAGGCCGCGGCCGAAAGCTAACCGCTACTCGGCCGGCTCGGTCAGGTCGAGCACGCCGTCGTCGTACGGGTCGTAGAGCGGGGATCCGCCTCCGGCGGGCTGGGGCGTGTCCGAGTGTGCGCCGCAACCGTATTCGGAGTCGACGACGTGCCCGTCTGCGGAGAACTCGTTGGCGCAGACGCCGAACGTCGTACCCAGAGCACCGGCCAGGGGAAGGTAGAACCCGCAGTCGCGGCACACCCGCCGCGTCGAGCGCGCCATCGCCGAACCCGGACCGTACTCGCCGTCGTGCCAGCGTTGCGCCGCGTCCATGCGGCCCCACCGGCTGAGCACCTGGCGACGGCCCAGACCCACCTCGAGCGCGACATCGTCGATCTGTGGGTCGCCGGTCGCCACGTAGCCAGGTACCAGACGCGGGTCGTCCGGGGGCGGGGCGAGCAGATCTCCCGGGCCCAGATCACCGGGCTGGACGCGGTCGTGCCAGGGCACCCACTTCGGCGCCAGCAACGCCGTCGGCCCCGGAACCAGCACCACCTCGCTGATGGTGGCGTGGTCGGCGCCGGGCCACGCCGCGACCACGACGGCCCACTGCCAGCCGCGGTAGCCCGGCATGTCGGCGAGGAAGCGGTGCGTGGCCGCGGTCGGGTCCTCGAAGCTGGCACCCAGGTACTCACCGACGGTGTCCTCGCCGCTGAACTCGACGATCGCCGCACGCGCGTCATCGACGGCGCCCAGAAGTACCGCCTCCAGATCCGGCCGCTCGGCGGATTCGGTCACGCTGTCCATCGCCCTCAATACTGCCTGACCGGCTAACCGGCAGCCACACCGGTTGGCTGCACGCCCGCCACCGCTTCGATGGTGGAGAATCGACATCGTGACCGGACCGCGCCGTGACCCCCGAGACTCTGCGGATCGGCGCGACCCTCGGTACTACCCGCCACGACCACCCGCCGACGACCGCTGGGGCGACGACCGGTGGGGTGACGAGCACCCGGGGATGGCGAACTACCCGAGCGACCCGAGCTACCGTCGTCCCCGGCGCAACGGCCCGACGCCCAGCGCCAACCGATGGCTGCCTCCGCTCGACCAGCCCACCCGCGAATTCGGTGCCACGCCACCGCCGCACAGGATGGGCGGCGCCGCTGGCGAAAAGGTCACCGTCACACGGGCGGCCGCGCAGCGCAGCCGCGAGATGGGCTCCAAGATGTACGGCCTGGTGCACCGGGCGGCGACCGCGGACGGGGCCGACAAGTCGGGGCTGACCGCGTTGACGTGGCCGGTGGTCGCGAACTTCGCCGTCGACGCCGCGATGGCCGTCGCGCTGGCCAACACGTTGTTCTTCGCGGCGGCCTCCGGTGAGAGCAAGGGCAAAGTCGCGCTGTACCTGTTGATCACGATCGCGCCGTTCGCCGTCATCGCCCCGCTTATCGGGCCCGCGCTGGACCGGTTGCAGCACGGCCGCCGCGTAGCGCTGGCCACGTCGTTCGCGTTGCGCACGGGGCTCGCGGTGGTACTGATCGCCAACTACGACGGTGTCACCGGCAGCTTCCCCTCGTGGGTGCTCTATCCGTGCGCGCTCGGAATGATGGTGCTGTCCAAGTCATTCAGTGTGTTGCGCAGCGCGGTGACCCCACGGGTACTGCCGCCGACCATCGACCTGGTGCGAGTCAACTCTCGACTGACCACGTTCGGTCTGCTCGGCGGCACGATGGTCGGCGGCGCGGTGGCCGCGGGTGCGGAGTACCTGTTCAAGTTGTTCCAGATGCCCGGTGCCTTGTACGTGATCGTCGCGGTGTCGGTGGCGGGCGCGGCGCTGGCGATGCGGATCCCGAAATGGGTCGAGGTCACCGAGGGCGAGGTCCCTGCGACGCTGAGCTACCACGGTCGCACGGGCGAACTGCGGCGCGGCGCCGAGCATCTGCCGCCGGCGAAATCGAGGCGGCAGCCGTTGGGCCGCAACACCATCGCCGCGCTATGGGGCAACTGCACCATCAAGGTGATGGTCGGCTTTCTTTTCCTGTATCCGGCGTTCGTCGCCAAATCGCATGACGCCAGCGGATGGGAGCAGCTGCGCATACTCGGACTGATCGGCGCGGCCGCGGCCATCGGCAACTTCGCGGGCAACTTCACCAGCGCGCGCCTCAAGCTGGGCCGGCCGGCGCAGGTGGTGGTGCGCTGCACGATCGTCGTCACCCTCGCGGCGCTGGCCGCCGCGCTGACCGGCAACCTGCTGGTCGCCGCGATCGCCACGCTGCTCACGTCGGGGGCCAGCGCGATCGGCAAGGCCTCGCTGGACGCGTCGCTGCAGGACGACCTGCCCGAGGAGTCGCGTGCCTCGGCCTTCGGCCGCTCGGAATCGGTGCTGCAGTTGGCCTGGGTCGCCGGCGGTGCGGTCGGCGTGCTCGTCTACACCGAACTGTGGGTGGGCTTCACGGCGATCACCTCGGTGCTGATCCTCGGTCTGGCGCAGACCGTGGTGAGCTACCGCGGTGATTCGCTGATTCCGGGTCTGGGCGGCAACCGACCCGTGCTGGCCGAGCAGGAGGGCGGACGCACAGAGACCGCGGCGGTGGCGCACGAGTGAAACGCATGATCGCCGCGCTCGTCGCGGTGGTGATCCTCGCGTCGGTGGGTACCGGTGTGCTCGTCTGGTGGCTCAGCAGCAATGACGACTCACCGAAATACCCTGAGATCAGCGCGTATTCGCACGGACACCTCGTGCGTGTCGGTCCGTACCGCTACTGCGAGGTGCTCAACCCCACCAACTGTGAGGTCTTTCAAGACCAGGGCGAACTGCCCGTCACCGAGAGCGACGCGGTCCAGCTGTCGGTGCCACCGGCGATCGCCAGGGCGCCGTGGGTGCTGCTGCGCCAGTACGAGGACTCCGACGTCGTCGAGGAGTTCCGCCCGGGGACGCGACTGGCCGTGACGATCCCGACCGTCGACCCGCGGCGCGGCAAGCTCACCGGGCTCGCCGTGCTGCTGCCCACGCTGGTGCGCATCGACGACGAGGAGGTGCCGGCGCCGCACGCCGAGTGGTCGGTGCGCACGGTCTGGTCCTGAGTCGGCGTCACCCGGCGCCGTGGCCCTCTTCGACCCGCTCACCCTCGCGCGTCGGACCCGGCGGTGTCCCGTCTCCGAACGGCCTGCCGCCCAAGGCTTCTCGACCGTGCGGTGTCAACCAGTTGGCCAGATCTGGCCCTTTCGGCACGACCTGCGTCGGGTTGATGTCGGTGTGCACGATGTAGTAATGCTGCTTGATCTGGACGAAGTCGATGGTGTCGCCGAACCCCGGGGTTTGGAACAGGTCGCGGGCGTAGGCCCACAGGACGGGTAGCTCGGCGAGCTTTTGGCGGTTGCACTTGAAGTGCCCGTGATAGACGGGGTCGAAGCGCGCCAACGTGGTGAACAGCCGCACGTCGGCCTCGGTGATGGTGTCGCCCACCAGATACCGCTGGCCGTCCAGGCGCTCGGAGAGCAAGTCGAGCGCGAAGAACAATCTGTCGTAGGCCTTGTCGTAGGCCTCCTGCGATCCGGCGAACCCGCACCGGTACACGCCGTTGTTGATTTCGGTGTAGATGCGTTGAGCCACTTCGTCGATCTCGTCGCGGTGCTTCTCGGGGTAGAGGTCGGGCGCGCCGTCGCGGTGGTACTGCGTCCACTCGGTGGAGAAGTCGATCGTGATCTGCGGGAAGTCGTTGGTGACGACCTCACCGGTCGGCACGTCGACGATCGCGGGGACCGTGATGCCCTTGTCGTAGTCGGGGAAACGCTTCAGGTAGGCGTCTTTGAGCCGGGGGATTCCCAGTACCGGGTCGACGCCGTCCGGGTCGAGGTCGAACGTCCAGCTGTCCTGGTCGTGGGTGGGCCCGCAGAAGCCGATGGACAGGGCGTCCTCGAGCCCGAGCAGCCGTCGGACGATGATCGTGCGGTTGGCCCACGGGCAGGCCCGCGCGACGACGAGCCGATAGCGTCCGGGCTCGACGGGATACCCGTCGCGGCCATCGGCGGTGATACGAGTGCCGATGTACTTGGTGTCGCGGTTGAACTCGCCACCGGAGTCGGATTTGTCGGCGACATATGCCATGTGTCCAGGATGCCCCACGGGAACCGTCACCACCGCGGCAACGTCATACGCACATGGTCCCGTTTGTCGGCACCGAAGCTTTAGCCGTGGGCGCGGTGACCCGCTACCAGTTGGGCACGCGGTACCAGATGGTCCATCGGAATGTGTACGTGCCCCGCGACCATGTGCTGAGCGCGGTGGACAAAGCGGTCGCAGCTTGGCTGTGGTCCAGACGGGAAGCGACGCTGGTGGGACTGTCGGCGGCCGCGATGTACGGCTCGAAGTTCATCGACGGGCGCCTGCCCGCAGAGGTGCACCGGCGATCCCGCGACAGGCCGGCGGGGATCGTCGTGCACAGCGGGGAACTCAGCAGGGAGGAGATCCGCCGGGTCCGGGGCATTCTGGTCACCACGCCGGCGCGCACAGCCTTCGACCTCGGCCGGCGGTATGTGCGGACGCTGGCCGTCATTCGCGTCGATGCGCTGCTGCAGGCGACCTCGCTGAAGTTGCGCGACGTCGAGGCGCTCATCGAGCAGCACCGCGGCGCACGAGGTGTCGTTCAGCTGCGGGAAGTGAAAAAACTCGCGGACCCCGGCGCGGAGTCTCCGCAGGAGACGCGGACACGTCTGGTGTTGACCGATGCCGGACTCCGGCCGACGCACACTCAGATCGACGTCTTCGATCGCTACTACAACCACGTCGGCCGCATCGACATGGGCTATCCGAAATGGAAGGTCGGCGTCGAATACGACGGCGCACAACACTGGACCAACCCGCGGATCCGCGCAGCCGACATCGAACGCCAAGCCAGACTCGAGGCCCTGGATTGGCGGATCGTCCGGGTCAGCGCCGAGATGCTGCGCTACCGACCCCACACGATTGTCGAGCGCACTTTGGCCGCTCTGCGCGCCGCCGGCTGCTCGAGCGTCGAGTTGTTGTCGTGAGATCGGCAATTCATCGACAACAAGTCGACGTTCGGCGCGAAGAAACTAGGCCTCGAGCTCGCGGCCGACCGCCCGCACCACCTCGGAGACCCGGCGGGCGACTTTGCGGTCCGGATAGCGACCCTTACGCAGTTCGGGCTGCACAGCGCTCTCGAGCAGCGTGATCATGTCCTCGATCATGCCGTGCAACTCGTCGGGCGAATGCTTGCGCTCGGCGGCGGCAGCCTCCCGGCGCGTGCGCGAAAGGCTCGGCGGCGGGTCGATGAGCGTCAGCGTCAGCGCCTGCGGCCCGCGCCTGCCCGCGGCGATGCCGAACTCCACGCGCTGCCCGGCCTTGAGGGTCTCGACACCGGAGGGCAGCGCCGAGGATCGGACGTAGACGTCCTCGCCGTCCTCCTGGGACAAAAACCCGAAGCCCTTTTCGGCGTCGTACCACTTAACCCTGCCGGTCGGCACTGGTCTCACCCGCTCGTCGTTGTACCTACAAAAGGAAAGCGCCCCGATGCGCCGGGACGCGTGCTGCTCGATCCTACTCTGACCTCTACCTCGCCAGCACCCCCTTATCGGTAGGCTGAAGACCACCGCTGGAGGAGAAGAAGCGCGCATATGCGATTGATACTCAACATCATCTGGTTGGTGTTCGGCGGCCTGTGGCTGGCGCTGGGCTACCTGCTGGCGGCGCTGATCTGTTTCGTACTGATCATCACCATCCCGTTCGGGTTCGCCGCGCTTCGTATCGCGATGTATGCGCTGTGGCCGTTCGGCCGCACGATCGTCGAAAAGCCGGGACCGCGGCCAGCCGCCCTGGTCGGCAACGTCATCTGGGTCATTCTGTTCGGCGTCTGGCTGGCCCTCGAGCACATCATCACCGCGATCGCGATGGCGATCACGATCGTCGGCATTCCGCTCGCACTGGCCAACCTCAAGCTGATCCCGGTGTCGCTGATGCCGCTGGGTAAGGAGATCGTGCCCGTCGACGCCGCGAACAACCCGGAGCGGGCGTTCGCGTGACCGTCGTCCACCTCGGCGTGCCGTCCGCCGCAGCGTCCTCCCCCGCCCCGGCCGGCGGGCCGCTGATCGACACCTTCGGCCGCGTCGCCACCGATCTGCGGGTGTCGTTGACCGACCGCTGCAACCTGCGGTGCACCTACTGCATGCCCGCCGAAGGCCTGGACTGGTTACCGTCGGAGCGGCTGCTGCGGCCCGAGGAGTTGACCCGCCTGCTGCGCATCGCCGTGACGAGGCTCGGCGTCAGAAGCGTGCGCTTCACCGGTGGCGAACCTCTGGTCGCCCGCCATCTCGAGGACGTCATCGCCGCTACGGCTGCGCTGAGCCCCCGGCCCGAGATCACGTTGACCACCAACGGCATCGGTCTCGACAAGCGGGCCGAACGGCTCAGGCAGGCGGGGCTGGACCGCATCAACGTCTCGCTGGACACCGTCGACGCCGGGCGATTCGCCGCCATCACCCGTCGGGACAGGCTCCCCGATGTGCTGGCCGGTCTGCGGGCCGCGAAGGCCGCGGGCCTGGACCCGGTCAAGGTCAACGCCGTCCTCGACCCGGTCACCGGCCTTGACGACGCGGTCGGGCTGCTGCGCTTCTGCCTCGACCAGGGCTACCAGCTCCGCATCATCGAGCAGATGCCATTGGACGCCGGCCACTCGTGGCAACGCGGCAAGGCGATCTCCGCCGATGACGTTCTCGCCGTGCTGCAGCAGCATTTCGACCTCACCCCGGACACCACCCCGCGCGGGTCGGCGCCGGCCGAGTTGTGGCGCGTCGACGGCGGCGTGGGCAAGGTCGGCATCATCGCCTCGGTGTCACACGCGTTCTGCTCCGCCTGCGATCGCACCCGGCTGACCGCCGACGGCCAGGTCCGCAACTGCCTGTTCGCGCAGCAAGAGACCGACCTGCGACACCTGATGCGCGCGGGCGCCGACGACGCCGCCCTCGAGGCCGCGTGGCGTGCGGCGATGTGGGCCAAAGCGGCGGGCCACGGCATCAACGATCCGAACTTCGTACAACCCGATCGGCCGATGAGCGCGATCGGCGGATGAGTCAAAGGAAGCAATGACGACGACAACGACCACGGTTGCGGTGAACGTCCGCTATTTCGCGGCCGCACGAGCCGCCGCCGGTAACGATGAGGAGACGATTCGGCTTCGGCCGGGAACGACGCTCGCCGAACTGGTCGGGCAGCTCAGTGAGCGCGACGAGAATCTGGCGAAAGTGCTGAAACGCTGCTCGTTTCTGACCGACGGCATCGCTGTGCGCGACGACGCCGTCGCGCTGCGCGACGCTCAAACCGTCGATGTCCTTCCCCCGTTCGCCGGCGGGTAACGGTGATTTCCGTCACATCACGGAATGATCACAACCTGACTACGACGCGATTTAGCGCGCGATAGTCCTGCGGAAACGCAGAAAACTGCTGGGCATTTAGAGGATTTTTAAGATTTGCCAAAGGCGAAAACGCCGTAATCGGCAAAAGATGACGCGCTCAAAACGAGCCGATACGGTTCAGTCCCAAGCCGGTCGACCTCAAACCGACTGGCCCGCCGTGCCCAACCGCGCCGAGCTCCATCCGTTGGCGCACGGGATACCAACGAACAACTTGGATGGAGGCGGGGGACCCAACCGGTCCGCCGAGTCAAAGACGGACCTGGAGCCGATCGGTTCCTTGGGGTGAAGCCGAATCGCATTGTGCGACAAGGCCGGGCAATACCTCTCCAGCCCGAACCCGACAGCTGACCTCGTGGGCGCCGAAGAGAGGACCGGAAGCACCTATGAGTGGACGGCACCGCAAGCCGGCTTCATCGGCTGTAAGCGTCGCGAAAGTCGCCTTCACGGGCGCTGTGCTCGGAACCGGAAGCCTTGCCCTCGCCGGCCAGGCCCACGCCGCCACCGACGGCGAATGGGATCGGGTGGCCAGCTGCGAGTCCGGCGGCAATTGGGCCATCAACACCGGCAACGGCTACCAGGGTGGTCTGCAGTTCGCGCCGAGCACCTGGACCGGTCACGGCGGCGGTGAGTACGCCCCCGCCGCGCATCTGGCCAGCAAGGAAGAACAGATCGCCGTCGCCGAACGCGTGCTCGCCAGCCAGGGCAAGGGCGCGTGGCCGACGTGCGGTAAGGGCTTGTCGGGTGCGACGCCGCGCAACGTCGTCGACGACGCCGTCGAGGCCGTCAACAACCTGCTGCCACCGCCGCCTCCGCCGTTCGACCCCTTCGCGCCGCCGCCTCCGCCCGCACCGGTCGATGCGCTGGCCGCACCCGCGCCGCCGCCGCCGCCGCCCGGCGATCCTTTCGCCCCGCCGCCGCCCCCACCGGTCGATGCGCTGGCCGCAC
>NZ_LQIR01000032.1:0-29431 GCF_001499925.1 Mycobacterium lehmannii | reverse complement strand
AACCACACCGATACCGGAGGTCCTCACCTACTTCCTCACGCCACGCCGTCCACAACCTGCCTGGCCATTACAGCTAGCGCGCCGAGACAGCCTTCCTGCGGACCCGTTGCACTGCGGCGGTCCACAGCAACGCCGCCGTCGGGGCGAGCTGTCCCTGTTTGACGGTGTCGCGGCTCAGCAGCGCCGATGCCGTCGCCTTGGTGGCGGCCGACGCCTTCGACAGGTGCCCGGAGTCGTAGGGCGGCTGCGGGTCGTATTCGATGACGAGCTGCACCGCCTTGGCCTTCGCGTCACCGGCGATCTGCCCGTAGAGCCACAGGCCGAGGTCGATTCCGGCCGACACCCCGGCGGCGGTGACGATCTTGCCCTCGTGCACCACGCGTTCATCGGAGACCGTGTCGACGCCGAACGGCTTGAGCATCGGCAGCGCCAGCCAATGCGACGTCGCGCGGAGGCCGTCGAGCAGACCCGCCGCGGCGAGGATGACCGAACCCGAGCACACCGACGTCGTCCACGTCGACGTCTCGTGGGCCGTGCGCACCCAGTCGAGCACCTTCTCGTCGCGGGCGTGCTGGAAGCTCGACAGTCCCCCGGGGATCAGGATGATGTCGGGCGAGGGCGTCTCGTCGAACGAATGGGTGGCGCCGATGAGCAGCACGCCCGAGTCGGCCTCGATCGGTCCCGGTTCATGCCAGACGAACCGCACCTCGGCGCCCGGTAGGTTGCGCAACACCTCGTAGGGTCCGATGAAGTCGAGTGCGGTGTAGCCGGGGTACACCATGATGGCGATCTGGGTCATGGGCCGTCTCCTGTCTCAGGCAAAGGTCTTGCGATATTGGTCGGGTGAAATACCAAGTCGGCGAACGAAGTTGCGCCGAAGTGACTCGGCACTGCCGAACCCGCAACGCGCGGCGATGACGGTTACGGTGTCGTCGGTCTCCTCGAGCTGACGGCGCGCGGCTTCGGTGCGGATCCGCTCGACGTATGCGCCTGGCGCCTCCCCCACCTCCTCGGTGAACAACCGGGTGAAGTGACGCGGGCTCATCGCCGCGCGGCGAGCCAACTCCGTGATGCTGTGCACGCCACCGGGTTCGGTCTCGATGGCTTCCTGCACCTCGCGGATGGGGGTCTTCTTGGCGCGTGGCATCCACACCGGTGCGGCGAACTGCGTCTGCCCGCCCGGCCTGCGCAGGTACATGACGAGCCAGCGCGCGACCGTCTGCGCGGTATCGGTGCCGTGGTCGTCCTCGACGAGCGACAGTGCGAGGTCGATGCCCGCGGTGACACCGGCCGCGGTCCATATCCCGTCGTTGCTGCGCACGAAGATCGGTTCGGGATCGACTGTCACCGTCGGATATTCACGCGCCAACTGTTCGGTGAAGGCCCAGTGCGTGGTGGCGGTACAGCCATCGAGCAGACCGGCCTCGGCAGCGAGGAACGCGCCGGTGCACACGGTGACGACCCGTCGGGAATTCTGCGCGACGGTCTGGATCCAGTTGACCAGGTCGAGGTTGGTCTTGGCGTCGTGAACCCCGATGCCGCCCGGAAGGACGAGGGTGTCGATCGGTTCGCGCGGGTCCGGTAGCGGTTGGGCGACGAGCGCGAGACCCGTGCCGGTGGTCGCGGGTTCGCCGTCGAGGGTCACCACCTTGGCGTCGTAGCCCTCGCGACCCTTGTCCTGCAGATATCGGGACGCTCCCGTGAACACCTCGAAGGGACCGACCAGGTCGAGAGCCTGTACACCGGCAAAACCGAGGATCACCACCGATCGCATGAAACCCAGTGTTGGCCACCCGGTCGATGGCGTCTAGGCCAGGCACCCCACAGATCAGGACATCGACGGTCAGTGGATCACCACACCAGCGGGGCGAGGTGTTTGAGCGCGTAGGCGCGTACCGCGTCATCGTCGGTGACGTCGAGCGCCGGTGTGCGTACCTGGGCCAGCGATGCGGCCAGCCGGATGTGCAACTCGCTGACCGCCAGCAGGTCGTCGTCGGGCATCGTCGCGCCTGCGGCCCTCAGCGCCCGGGCCATGGCCGCGGAGGCGCTCTCGAGGAACTCCTGGGCCTCGTCGTACATGCCCGACATCGCCGACAGGTCGCCGTCGAGCCGCAGGAACCGACGCATGACCGGTTCGGCGGTCAGCAGCCGCAGGCCCTCACAGAAGGCTGCGACGGCAGCCTCTTTCGCGCCGGACTCGATGCCGACGGTCTGCAGGCGTGCCATCGCGAAATCGAATGTCTGCCTTCCGAGTTCGGTGATCAACACGTCGCGGCTGGGAAAGCGGCGATACAGCGTGCTGCGGCTGACACCGGCTTGGCGCGCGATGACGTCCATGCTCGCCCTGCCGACGCCGACGAGCGCCACCTCCTCGGCGGCCGCCTTGAGGATCGCGGCCTCCTGTTCGGTGCGGCTGTCGGTGTTGCGGAGCCGTCGCATCGGTTTAGGTTAGGCCTGCCGACCGGCCGGGCACGCCGCAGGCGGGGCGAACGAGTCCAGGCCGACCGAGCGGTGAAACCGGACCAGCTTCTCGTACTCCAAGCGGTTGCGCGCCAAGGGAATCAACGTCAGCTTCTCCGGAAGCACCCGCCACGCCAGCTGCAGCACGCGGGTGTACACCTCGAATTCCCGATCGTGGCGATCCTCCCAGCGGAACCCCGTCAGCTCACGGACACCGGGATGCATGATGCCGAACGAGCAGATCTTGACGATCCGGCCGACCACGGGTCGCGCGAGCAGCCACGGCGGGGTCAACGCGCGCCGCATGGCCGGTGGGAGCAACAGGGTGGGCAGCGGGAGCTTGGTCAGGTCATCGGTGACACGCCTGAGGAATTCGTTGTCGGCGAGTCGGGTTTCGACCATGGCGTCGTAGTACCGCACGGCTTCGCCGTAACTGGCGGGCAGTTTGGCGCTGTTGCCAGGGAGCTCGAGAGAGCGGAAGGCCTCGAGCAACTGCTCGTATGCGGCGTCCTTCTCGGCCGGGGTCATGGTGATGCCGGTGCACGGGGTGAACGAGTTCAGCACCATGAACATCCCGCTGACCGCGATCCAGTTCCACAGCCGCGGGTCGAGAGCGCTGTACCGCACGTCGGCGAAGCTCCCGTCCCCGCGGCCGCGGACCTCCCGGTGCATCCGCTTGAGCCGCTCCCCCTCGGCGGCGCGGTCGTACGGGTCGCCCCAGATCGCGAGGAACGCCGAGAACCCACTTCGCACCCCTCGATCGGCGAAGTTGGCCTCGAATCGACCGGTCTTGTCGACGGCCGCGGCCACCGGCACCAACGCGACCTCGTCGAATGCGGCCGCGCCGAAGAACCCGCCGAACGCGCTGCCGCTGTGTTTGCGGAACTCGCGCATGACCTTCGGGCGCACCTCGCCGCCGGTCTGATGGACATGGTGAGCTTCGGCCGTCTGCGTCATGTCGCCTCCGATGCGGGTTGACACAAAGACTAGTGATTTGTGTCAACGTGTCAACGGATGGCAGGCGCGCACCCTGTCGATCCACCATCGGCGGCGCTCGGGAGGGGCGGCCAGCGCCGAAAGCCGCGCCGGATCGGGGACCACCGGACCGATCGAGAGATATCCGTCGTCCGGGGGAACGGGTTCGGCGACATCCTCGGCGAACAACCCGCCGGTGCCCAACCCGCAGGCGTGGCGCAGGTCCGGCAGCGCCGCGGCGGCCAGTAGACCGCGGCCGATGCCGACCGCCGAGTCCAGCGCGCTGGAGACTACGACGGGGAGGTCGATCTGCGCGGCGATCGCGAGCAGCGCGCGCACCCCGCCCAGCGGTGCGACCTTGAGCACTGCGACATCCGCCGCCTTCTCCCGCACCACCCGCAGGGGGTCCTCGGCCTTGCGGATGCTTTCGTCGGCGGCGATCGGGACCTCGACGCGGCGGCGCAACTCGGCCAGTTCGGCCACCGTGGCGCACGGCTGTTCGAGGTATTCGAGCGGTCCGTCGGCGGTCAGCGCCGCCGCCGCAGCGACCGCTTCGTCGACGCTCCAGCCTCCGTTGGCGTCGACCCGCACCGTCGGAACGATCGCCCGCACCGCGTTGACCCGCGCCGTGTCGTCGGCCAAGGTCTGGCCCGGCTCGGCGACCTTGACCTTCGCGGTGCGCGCACCGGGGAAGCGCGCGAGCACCTCGGGCACCTGGGCGGCGTCGACGGCGGGCACGGTCGCATTGATCGGGATCCGGTCGCGACGCGCCTGCGGCGGTGGCTCATAGGCCGCCTCCAGCGCCGATGCCAGCCAATGCGCGGCCTCCGGCGGCTCGTATTCGAGGAACGCACCGAACTCGCCCCACCCGGCCGGGCCCTCGATCAGCGCCACTTCGCGGATCGTGATGCCGCGAAAGCGCACCCGCATCGGGAGCGCGACCACGTGCATACGGTCGAGGACGTCGTCGAGCTGCGGCATGCGCACCATCCTGCCGGTTGCGGACCGAGAGGTTTAGCGCTCGCGAATCCGGCTACCTTTCAGTTGCTTAACTAATTGTGATTCGTCATAGGAGCACATGGTGCAACTGAAGACATTGGTCCCCTCGGCGCTGGCGGTGACGGCGACGGCGGTTGCCGGCGGCCTGGCCAGTAAGGACTCGCAGTCCCTCTGGTACGCGAAGCTGCGAAAGCCGCCGTATCAGCCACCGGCACAAGCCTTTCCGATCGTGTGGCCCATCCTGTACGCCGACATCGCCGTGACCTCGTCGGCAACGCTCGATGAGCTCGAGCGCCGAGGCCAGACCGAGGAACGTCGACGCTACCTCGCCGCTCTCGCGATCAACCTGGTGCTCAACGGCAGCTGGTCGTGGCTGTTCTTCAACCAGGGCAAGCTCGCCACGTCGGCGGTGGCGGCAGGCGCACTGACGCTCAGCAGCGCCGACCTCACCCGTCGTGCCGTGCAGGTGCGGGGCGCCAAGGCGGCGCCGCTGGCGTTGTATCCGCTGTGGTGTGCGTTCGCGACCGTGCTGTCGTCGCACATCTGGTTCCTGAACCGCCGATGATGCGGCTACTGGAGATCCCCCGCCAGGTCGCGGAGTCGGTGTTCTCGATGGTCGGGATCCGGGTGGGCACCGAGGAGCCGCACTATCTGGCCACAAAGCTGTCCGAGCAGGTGGAGATACGCCGATACGGCCCCCGGATCGCGGCCGAGACCACCGTGAGCGCCGACGAGGACCGCGCCAGAAACATCGGGTTCCGGCGCCTTGCCGGCTACATCTTCGGTGGCAACCACCGCGACGAGACGATCGCGATGACCGCCCCGGTCAGCCAGCAGGCGCGCGAGAAGATCGCGATGACGGCGCCGGTCGCACAGGCCCGCGACGGCGAGAACTCGACGATCCGCTTCTACATGCCGTCGAAGTGGACGATGGACACGTTGCCCACTCCGGACGACGACAAGGTGCGGTTGGTGGAGGTGCCGGGCGAAACGGTCGCGGTGCTGAGGTTCACCGGCGACCGCAGTCCGCGCGCGGTCGCCGAGCGCACGCGGGAGCTCTCGGCGACGCTGCGCGCCAACGGAATCGAGGCCGTAGGGCCGCCGCAGTCCTGGTTCTACGACCCGCCCTGGACGTTGCCGTTCCGTCGCCGCAACGAGATCGCGATCCCGGTGCGGCCCACCGATTAGACCGTCGCGCGGTCGCGGCCCTCCCAGTAGGGCTTGCGCAGCTCCTTCTTCAGGATCTTGCCCGTCGGATTGCGCGGCAACTCATCGGTGATGTCGACCGTCTTCGGGCACTTGTACGCCGCGAGCCGTTCCCGGCACCACGCGATGAGGTCTTCCGGCGCCACCGGATCCTCGACCGACACAACGGCCTTGACCACCTCGCCCCACTTCTCATCGGGCACGCCGATCACCGCGACGTCGGTGACGGCGGGATGTTCGGCGATGACGCGCTCGACCTCGATGGAGTAGATGTTCTCGCCGCCGGAGATGATCATGTCCTTGAGGCGGTCCTCGACAAAGATGTAACCGTCCTCATCGATGCGGCCGATGTCTCCGGTGCGGAACCAGCCGTCGTCGGTGATCGCTTCTGCCGTTGCCTCGGGCTTGTTGTGGTAGCCCTTCATCAGTTGCGGTGTGCGGAACCACAATTCGCCCTGCGCACCGGCCGGCACGTCGTTCAGCGTGTCGGGGTCGACCACGCGAACCTCGGCGCCGGGGATCACCCGACCAGCGCTGACCAGCCGTTCCTCGGGACCGGAGCGGTGGTCGTCGGGCAGCAGCTGGCTGATCACCCCGCACACCTCGGTCAGCCCGTACACCTGGATGAAATCGGTGTCGGGCCACGCCTGCAACGCCGCGCGCAGCAGCGGCAGCGGCATCGGCGACGCGCCGTACACGTAGGTCTTCAGCGCGCCGAACAACTTGACCGCGTCCTCGCCGGACTCCAACACCTTGGCCAGCACTGCGGGCACCAGGAAGGTTCGGTTGGCGCCCTTGAGGATTGCGCCGGCAAGCGCGGCGCCGTCGACCTCACGTGTCATGACCGCCGGCACACCGTCGTGAATGCCGAACTGCACGTAGGACGATCCTCCGACGTGGAAGAGCGGCATCGACACCATGCTCTTGTCGCCCTCGTCGAAGCCCCAGCCGTTGTGCGCGTTGATGGTATGCGCAATCAGGTTCGCCTGGGTGATCTGCACTCCTTTCGGGCGCCCCGTCGTTCCTGAGGAGTACATGATGATCGCGACGTCGTCGGGTTGTACGTCGTCGGCGCGCCCGACCGGCGTCGCGTCGGCGAGCATCGCCTCATATTCGTCACCGTCACCACCCTCGGGCGTCACCTCGATGAGGTGTTCGACCTGGGTGAGCTTGTCGCGGATCTTCTCGATCGTCGGCTTCAACTCCGTGCCGACGATCAACAGCTTGGCTCCCGAGTCGGTGAGCACATAGTCGATCTCATCGGCGGCCAGCCGGAAGTTGATGATCGCGTTCGCGGCGCCCAGCGACGCTGCGGCGATGGTCAACTCGACGCAGGCCGGGTGGTTCTTGTCGAGGAAGGCCACCACGTCGCCGCGTTCGACGCCGCGTTGCTGTAGAGCGCCCGCCAGGCGGCGAACCCGCTCGTTCCATTCCGACCATGTCCAGCTGCGGTCGAGGAAGGTCATCGCCTCGGCGTCGGGTTTGGTGTCGGCCCAGTGCGCGAGCCGTTCGTCGAGAAATCGTGGGTCCTGCAGGTCAGACATGGGAGAAGCCTAGCGACCGTCGCGGTCGCCTCAGACGCCTTTCCGGTAAACCTGCCGTCCGGCAAGGTATGTGGCGTGAACCTCGAGGTCCGCGATGTCCTCGGGTGCCACCGAGCGCGGATCGGCCGACAGCACCACCATGTCGGCATACTTGCCCACCTCCAGCGAGCCGACCACATCGTCGGCGAACAACTGGTAGGCCGCATCCACCGTCTGCGCGCGGATCGCCTGCTCGACGGAGATGCGCTGCTCCGGGCCGATCACCCGCCCGCTGGGCGCCGTGCGGGTGGCCGCGACGCTGATGTTGCGCAGGGGTTCCTCCGGAGTGACCGGCGGATCGTTGTGTAGCGAAATCCGCATACCCGTGGCGACCGCGGATCCGCATGGCATCCAACGGCTTCCGTGTTCGGCCCCGAACAGCCCGTCGACGATGATGTCGCCCCAGTAGTGGATCTGGTCGACGAACACGCTGCAGACGACGCCGAGATCGTATGCCCGTTGCACCTGATCGTCGCGGATGGCGCCGACGTGCTCGAGCCGTAGCCGGTGATCGTCGCGGGGCCAGCGCCGCAACGCTTCTTCGTAGACGTCGAGGATGGTGTCGACACCGGCGTCGCCGTGCACGTGGCACGCCATCGGCCACCCCTTGGGGAAGTAGGCATGCACGATCTCGGTGAGTTGCTCGCGGGTGTAGTTGGCGTGCCCGCACGATCCGGGCGCGACGCCGATGGTGCGCGTGGCGTCGGTGTCCAGGTACGGGAACGACAGGTCGATGTTGCCGATCCACGGCGACCCGTCCACCCAGATCTTGATGCCGACCTGACGGAGCAGGTCGTCGCCGTCGCCCGGGATCGCGTCGGTGGACATCTCGGCGTTGGAGATCTCGTAGAGGCGCAGCCGTACGCTCAGTTCACCGCGCAGTGCTTCGATCACGGGGCGGAACACCGGGTCGAAGGCCATCTCCGAGCACGTGGTCAGCCCTGCCGCGTTCAGCCGCTGCAGTTCGGCGTGCAACATCGCCGGATAGTCGGCGGGATCGATCACGCCGGCCAGAAGGCTGAACACCGCGGCGGTCTCCTCGGCGGTGCCGTCGAGGTCACCGTGTTCGTCGCGGCCGTACCGGGCGCCTTTGGGGTCGGGGGTGTCGCGAGTGAGCCCGAAGCGTCGGGCGGCGGCAGTGTTGAAGTAGGCCTTGTGCCCCGAGTTGTGGACGATCACCAACGGGGTGTCGGGTGCGACGTCGTCGAGCCAGGCCAACGTCGGCTCCGGTAATCCCGCCTGCAGCAGCGGATCCCAGCCGTTGAGGTACGCGCCTTCGGTACCGCATTTGGCGACCTCGGCCCAGATCGCGGCAACGACGTCATCGGCGTTGGGCAGGGTGACCGGTCGGATGTCGACCATCCGCTCCGACAGCACGATGGCCTCCATCAGCGGATGGCCGTGCGCCTCGACGAATCCGGGCATCACGCAGCCGTCGACGTCGACAGTCTCGGTGTCGGGGCCGACCCAGCCGTCGATATCGCTGCGGCTACCGACCGCGACGATGCGGCCGTCGCTCACCGCAACCGCCTCGGCGGTCGGCTGGTTGTCGTCGACCGTCAGGACGGTTCCGCGGATGACCAGGTCAGCGGCAGGCATCGGGCAATCTTCTCAGGCGCCGAAGAAATCCGATGAAAAAATGTCGCGCCGAATGTCGAATTCAGTGGGAGCCCGTTCGACGTAGTTGTGAGGGCGAAGCCCGCCCCGAAACCGACAAGGAGACACTAATGGCGCGATACATGCTGATCATGCGAGTCACCCCCGAGGCCGAAGCGGCGTTCGCCGACGCCGAGGTGGACTTCAACGAGGTCATAGAGTCCATGGGCCGCTACAACGAGGAATTGATCAAGGCCGGTGTGATGCTCGCAGGTGAGGGGCTGACCGGCCCGGAGGACGGCTTCGTCGTCGACTTCGACTCTGATCCGCCGGTGGTGACCGATGGCCCCTACACCGAAGCCAAGGAATTGTTCAACGGCTTCTGGATACTCGACGTGTCGTCGAAGGAGGAGGCCAAGCAGTGGGCCCGCAAGTGCCCGTTAGGGCCTGGCGTCAGGCTCGAGGTGCGGCTGGTCGGCGAGACCGACCAGTTCCCGCAGGACAACCCGTGGGTCAAAAAGGAGATCCAGTGGAAGGCCGAGCTGGCCGAGAAGGTTGCGGCGCAGGCGCGCGCCGAGGCCGACAAGCTGGCGTGAGCCTTCCTGTTGAGCGCGAAATTGCATTCCGGCAGCGAAAGTGCGAGTCGACGCCTGCTGGAATGCAATTTCGCGGATCAGGGGGGCCGGTTAGGTGGCGCGGATCCGGATGGGTCCGCGCCACACCGCGTTCGGGTCGAGCACCTCACCCTTCTGGGTGATCTCGACGTCGCCGTCGCGGGCAAGGTCGCGGGCGGTCTCGCGGGCGTCGTCCATCAGGTCGCGCCAGTCGTCACCGCCGACAACGCGGGCCGCGTCGGACGGGCAGATCGTCTTGTCTGGTCCGCGTTCACGGGAGAGCTTCAGGATTGTCTCGCGCAGCCGCTGCCTGGCATCGGTGCTCACCGGCCGAACCCTACGCGTTACGCGCCCGCGCAGACCCCGGAGTCGCGGATCACGCCGCCGTAGACGTTGGCGGTCGCGATGTTGGCGTTGATCTGCCCGGACGGCATCCGCTTCTTGATCTTGTCGCTGATCTGCGTGAACTGGTACCACAACCGGTAGATCGAATCCCCGTGGAACAGCGGCGAATACTCGCTCTGGTCCGGGTAATTGATGATGAAGAGCGTGTGCGCGCGCGGGTCGAGGAACGCGGCCGACTGGTCGAGGTTGGCGGCGACGGTGTCGCCCGCCTCGGTGACCCCGGGACGCGACCACTCGTCACCCTGATCGGCGAGGAAGCGCTGAAATCCGTACACCTGGCTCATCAGCTGCTCGTACTGCGCGTTGATCCACTGACATGATTCGCGTTGCGCGGTGATCTGCTCGGGGGTGACGCGGATCTGCCACAGGTTGTACGGGAACACGGTGTAGTCGGGCTGCCAATCCGAGGGGTACGGAGTGAAGACCGGCAGTGTCGGGGCGGCGGGTTCGGCGCGGACCGCCGGCGCGAACAACAGCAGGCCGGTCACCAGTGCGGCGAGCGCCCGAATCATGCTCAGTTACCGCCGAATTCGGGGCGCAAGATCGGCGCGAGCGCCGACAGCGGGATGTGGGCCTGCACGGTGCCGCCGTCCATCGCCCACTGCGGGAGCCCCGGGCTGAAGTTGATCGGTCGGTCGCGGCCCACCGGGTAGTCGGGCATGAAGAGGATCAGCTCATCTGGTGTGAGCGCCCATGCCTTGTATGCACCGGAAAACACCTTGTCCGGGGTCCAGCGGTCCGGGGTGAACGGATAAGTGCCGGGTTGGTGCGGCGGCGGTGCGGCGTCGAGTGCGGCGACGATGAACGGCGCACCCAGGCGCGGGATCTCGGCCATGTGGTCGACACCCGGTTTGAACAGGTCGCCCAGTTGAATCCGCCGGCCATCGGCGAAGGTGAAGGTGCGGTAGGCGTCGCTGATGATCGGCGCGTTCGGGTGTGAGAGGGCGTCGGTACCGACCGTCCCGGAGTACATCTCGTGGAAAACGATCGTCATCGCGCCGCCATGCTGGAAGATCTGGAAGTGTTCCTCGCCGAAGCTGTCGTGGGCCGTCATCCGAGCGGCGTTGCGCCAGTTGTTCATCAGGTTGGTCAGATACTCGCGGATCGTCGGGTTGTCCACGAGATCGCCGGGCAACGCCATCTTGATGTTGCGCGTCGCTTTGCGCTCCGAGACCACCGACGTGCTGCAGAACTGTCCGTCCCACTGACCGCCCAGCTCGCCGCAGAACGAGGGCGCCGACGCGGACGCGCCGGGTGCGACGGTCACCATCGCGGTCACCATGGCCACCGCGGCCAGTACCGGGCTCAGCAGGCGCATCTCACGTCTCCTCACGGTCTTACGGCAGTTCGACTTTGCTTGCCCGCCAACGTCCGTCGACGTTCTCCATCGTCATCTTGATGCGGCTGCGGTCGATGCGCGGATCGGGCACGTTGGTGTTGGAGACGGACTGGTCGACGAACAGCAGCACGACCGCCTTGTCCTTGGTCGCGGACTGGACCGCCGATTCGAGCACCACCCCGTGAGCGGATGCCTTGTTGTCGATCAGCAATTGGCGCAGCTGGCTGCTGGATTGTGAGTACATGTCCTTGAACTCGCCGGTCGCCCCATCGAGCACCGCATCGAAGTTCTCGTCGACCTTCGCCGAATCGATGCTCGTCAAGACCTGTGCGTAGGTCACCGCTGCCGCCCGGGCCTGTTCGCCGGCCTGCGCGACCTGACGCTCCTGCCACAGTTGCCACCCGAGGAATCCGGTTGTCCCGAGCAGTGCCACGAACGCCAGGGCCAGGGCCCCCCGCAGCGCCGGGCGGCGCCAGTGGCGCGCGGTGGTTTCGTCGCCGTTGGAGTCGTCGTTGGAGTCGCCGTTGGAGTCGTTGGCAGCACGGTTCTTGGGAGTGTCATCGGACGCGGCGGTTTCGGACTCCGTCGTTTGGTCCCCGGCGTCGGGCTTGTCGGTCTCGTGGTCTCGGTCGGTACTCACGGGCATCGTCATCTCCTCACGGATAGGCGTCGATCAGCGCGGCGGCTCGATGGGAAGCGTCGGGCCGCCGTAGGGCGTCGGAATCGTGTAGCGCCCCTTCGGGGTTGGGTCCATCTGTCGGCCGAGGTCGGCACCCGGGGGTGGCCCGGCGGTGTCGTCTCCGGCGGGTCGTGGCGCGTTCTTGGCCCCGCGCACCAGGACTCCGGGGTGGTCGTCGCGGCAGTAGGTGTACATGAACGGTTCGGGGTAGTCCGCGTTCGACGGAGGCAGCTTGGGCGTGCCGTAGTCGCAGGTGTAACGGGGATAGATCTCGGCGGTCCCCCACAATCCGCCGCTGTGCATCGCGGCGCCGAGCGCGTCGAGCACCGATGTGCGATGTTTCGGGAACAGCGCGTTCAGCGCCGGCACCCGCAGGTAGAGCAACCGAGACGTGGTGCTCAGATTGCCCAGCAACTGCACCATGGTGTCGGAGTTGTCGATGAAGAGGTTGTCCACGTGGTTCAGGACGCCTGGCGTCTGGTCGGTGAGCCGGCGATAGCCGTCGCGCATCTTGTTGATGCCGGTGAAGCTCTCGCTGAGATTGTCTGAGGCAACCTCGATGCCGGGGTTCTTGTCGGCGACGAGCGTGAACACCACCTGGCTGGTGCGCAACAGGGAACTCGTCTCGGGTAGGACCGAATCGAGGGTGGACAGCAGGAAGGTGCCGCCGTCGACGATGTCGGCCAGTTTCTGCGGACCGGCTTCGCTGAGGCTCAGTTCTCTTCTGATGAGTTCGAGTTTCTCGGTGTCCGCCTGGGCCAGCGCGCCGTCGGCGTTGGCGAGCAGCTCGGCCAAACTGACCGGAATCGTGGCCCTGCCCTGCCCGACCACTGCGCCGTCCGCAAGGAACGGACCCGTCTGCTCCTCGGGTACGAAGTCGATGTACTGCTCACCGGCCGGTGAGAGCCCCGAGACCCGCACGTCGGACGATTTCGGGATCTGCGTCGTCGAGTCGACGGTCACGACCGCGTTGACGCCGCTGGGTGTGAGGTCGAGCCTTTCGACCCGCCCGATCCGCACCCCCCGCAGCGTCACGTCCTGATTGGGCAACAACCCGGCGGACGCCGGCAGTTCGACGGTGAGCCGGTAAGTCGACGCGAGCGGATTCACCTGCAGCGCACCGAACAACAGATACGCGGTGGCCACCACGAGCGTCATGACCAATGCCAGCGCCGACAACCAGGCACGGCGGCGGTAGCCGAGCCGGACGAGACCGACGATCCGGTCGGCGGCCCCGGCGATCATCGTGGAGCCTCGGCGGGTAGCGGGGCAGGCGACGGCGGTGTCGCCTGGGGAGCGCCCGGCGGCGCCGCTTGGGGAGCGTCCGGCGGCGGCGCCTGCCCAGGAGCGGCGGCCTGCTGGGGCCCATGCTGGGGAGCCACGATGATCTCGCCGGGTTCCGTCGGGCTGGGAATCACCGGGACCTGCGGTACCCCCGGCCCCCTGCCCACGATTCGTTCCTGCAGCCGGAACAATGTGTATTGCAGTGTGCCCACCAGCTGATGCCAGTCGTGGCGCTTGGGCCCGTGCAGGCCTGGGTCACCGGCGTATCCGATGTCGGGGATGGACCCGAGGACCAACCGGTCGACGCTGGCGTCCAGCGCGATCGAGCTACTGGTCAACGTCTTGAGGAACGGCGGCATCAGCCGGTTGAGCGCATAGAGGGTGGCATCGGGAGCCAGCGCGACGTCGTTCCACGCGCGCGCAACGGTGTTGGCGTCGGCGATGACGCTGCGCCCGCTGGCGTCGGTACCCGCAATCGACGGGAACTTGCGCATCTGGTTCGAGACATCGCCGAGTTGTTGTACGAGATCGGCGATCTGGGTGGTGTGGGCCGCCAACGTGTCGGTGGCCGGGCGGGCTTCGGCCATCACGTCGGCGATCACCTGATTCTTGGCGGCGCTCGAGTTGGCCAACCGCGAGGTCTCGGTCATCGCGGTCGAAATCTCGTCAGAACGCGCGTTGAGCGTGCCGAGCGTATCGTTGGTCTTGCGGATGAGGGCGCCGAACGCCTGGCCCTCGTCACCGGTCGCCTTGCCCAGTCCGTTGATGATGTTGGTGAAGTTTCGCACCGCACCGCCGTTGACCAGGATCGCGGCCGAACCCAACACCGATTCGACCGTCGCCGCGGCCGTCGTCGACTCCAGGGGAATGGTGTCGCCGTCCTCGAGCAGCGGCGTGCCGGGTTCGAGGGGGCTCGGTGGCTTGATCGCCACAAATACATCCCCGAGCGGTGTGGCAGAACGCAATTCAGCGGTGCTGCCCCGTGGCAGCTGCACCCCGTCCATGATTCGCAACGTGGTGACCGCGGTGTAGTTGCGGGCCACCATCGACTCCATCTCACCGACGTCGGCGCCGGCCAACTTGACCTTGGCATTCGCCGGCAGGTTCAGTGCGTTGGAGAACACCGCGGTCACCCGGTATCCGCCTGCACCCACACTGGGTGCCGGCAGCGGCAGACTCGCCAAACCTTCGGTGGCGCAGCCAGAGACGGCAAGGCAGGCGCTCATGGCCAGGGCCGCTGCCAGGCGGCGGTTCCGTACGGCGGCCATCACTTCTGCCCCATCGCGGCGAGCCCGTCGAGCATGTACGTCAACCCGAAATCCGGCCCGAAGTCCTGCAACGTCCCCGTGCTGCAACCCAACTGGCGCAGGCCCATCATGTTGCAGACCTCCTTGATCAACTGGTTGTCGAACAAGACCTTGTCAGTGACCACCTTCACCCGCAGGGCACCGTTCTTCTGGTCGGCGACGTTGTACAGGTTGTCCAGAGTCATCGGCGCGAGGTCGAGGAACTCCATCAGATCGCGTTCGTGGTCAACGGTGGTGTTCAACACGATGTCACCGTTGGCGACGAGATCCTTGATGGATTCCCGGTGCTTTTCCAACACCTCGCCGGTGTTCGTGAGCACCTCGTTGATCTTCTTACCGGTGGTGCCACTGCCGAGATCCTCGTCGGCCAGGATCTGACTCAGGGCCCGCACGGAAGAACCGAACTCCCGCATCATCGAGTCGTTGCGGGACGCGGCCTCCGACAACGAACTCACGTTGCGCACTATGGTGGTGAGCTGATCCTTCGTCACGGTGCCGCGATCGGCGCTGAGCCGCAACGCATGCGACAACTCGCCCAGTGCGTCCTTCATCTGCTGACCGTTACCGTCGACGATCGCGGCGCTGGCGTCGACCACGTCGGCGATCGGGCCGTCACCCTTCCCATCACCACGCAGCGACAGCGCAAGCTTGTCGAGAACGTCGAGGACCCTGGCGAATTCGACCGGTGTGCGGGTGCGGTTCAACCCGATGGTGTCGTGGTTCTGCAGGGTGGGGCCGTCGCGGTAGGGCGGCGTCAACTCGATCTGGCGATCGGTGAGGATCGAGTTCGAGATGGTGGCGGCCTGGACGTCCGCGGGCACTTTGACATCCTTGTCGACGGTGAAATCGACCTCGACGTAACCACCCTTCGTGGTGATCTTGGTGACCTTGCCCACCGGCATCCCCAGGACGGCGACCACATTCCCCTCGTAAAGACCTGCGGCGCTGTCGAATTGGGCGGTGACGGTGATGGTGTCGAGCTGATCCATGGCGAATTTGACCACGACGACGGCCGCGGCCAGGGCCACGACGAGACCGGCGGCGACGGCCGCGATGATCTTGGACCTGGTGCTTTTCACACTCGCTCCTCGGATGCCTGGCTCATTTGCAGTCCTGGTAGTACTCGAGCAATCCGAACTGTTTGGCCCGGCCGCTGATAGCGCACATCCAGGAGTCGACCAGCAGGCCGCTGGAGGCGTTGAAGTCGATCGCATTGCCGGTGCCGGTGATGTTGGTCATGTTGCGTAATGCGACGGCCCCGGACTGCAGGATGCTGCGCACCATACCGTCGTTTCGGCCCAGCAGAGTGGAAAGCTCCTGCAGATTGTCGAGCAGCTCCTCGAGCTCGGGCCGATCGTCGATCACGACGCCGCTCAACGTCCGAACCAGATTGGTCAGCCCGTCCATCATCGCCTGGAACGTGGCACGCCGCGCGACGAACTCGCCGAGCAACGAGTTGCCCTGATCCATCAGGCTGCCGATGGTCGACTGCTGGCGCCGCAGCGTCGAGCTGACCAGCTCCGTCGTCTTGAGTAGTTCACCCAACTGGTCGCGGCGTTTCGCGATGATCGTCGACAGCGTCTGAGTGTTCTCCAACGCCTGCGGAACCACCGGGGGCAGGGTCTCGAGCTGGCGGCCGAGAATAGTCAGGGTTTCGGCGAACGAATCGGAGTCCACCTGCTCGTAGGTGGTGGTGACGTCGGCCAGTGCCTCCTGCAGGTCGTAGGGCACCTCGGTGTGCGTCAGGTCGAATGTGTCGTCGGGCAACGAACCTGGGCCGTCGGGATACAGCGCGAGGTACCGCGATCCCAGGATTGTCGTGATCTTGATCGAGGCGCGCGAGTCTTCGCCGAGTACGACATCGTTGCGCACCTTCAGACCGGCCTCGACATGGTCGCCCTTGAGTTCCATGCTCGACACCTCGCCCACCGGGATGCCGGCCACGGTGATCGGATTGCCCGGTTGCAGCGCCGCGGCCTGCAGGAAGCGTGCGGTGTAGTGGCGGTAGCCGAAGTCGGCCACTCTCACCAGCATCAGCGCCCCGATGAGAACCGAAACCACCGCGACGGCAACGACTCCCAGCCAGATCTTGCTGTAGTTCTCCAGTGGGCGCCGCCTGCGACGGACGGCAGTTGTTCGATCAGCCATTGGCCATATTCCTGCACTTCGGGGTGTATCGGGCTTTGTTGCCGGGGGTGGCCGCGTCGACGACGATCGGCGTCACGTCGTTGAGACCGGGGAAGAACGCGGTGCCGTCGAGGTTGCACGCGTAGGCGCTGGCATAGGTGCCCTCGCCGGTGATGCGCGCGAATCCCTTCAGCATCAGCGGCAGATTGGCGCCGACGAAGGCCAGTTGCGGTTCGATCTTGACCATGTGCGCGGCGAAACCCGGTTCGCGCTCGACGAGTTCGTTCAGCGAGGGGTAAACCTCGTCGGAGATCGTCGACAGCTGACGCACCACTTTCGCGATCGAGCCCATCGAAACCACCAGCTGAGGCCGCCGCGCGTCGAAGGTCGAGACCACCGACCGCGCTTCGCCGATGATGTGGTCGAGGTCGTCGTTGTGTCGGGCGAGGTTGGCAACCACGACGTTCAGGTCGGTGATCACCCCGCCGAGCTCCTCGTCGCGACCGGCGAAAGCGTCGGTCAGCTGCGCGGTCTGGTCGATCAGCGCGGTTATCGACCCCTCGTCGCCCTGCAGCGACTGGATGACACCTTTGGTGAGATTGTCGGCGTGCCGCGGGTCGAGCACGCTGAACAGCGGTTCGTACCCGTTGAGGAGCCGGCCCACGTCGAACGACGGATCGGTCTGTTCGACCGGGATGACACTGCCTGCCGGCAGCGGATCGGGCGATCCCAGGTTCCCCAGCGACAGGCCGAGATACCGCTGTCCGACGATGTTCTGGTAGGTCACCGAAGCGACGGTGGCGCCGAGCAGCTGCTGCTCGCGCTGCACGACGAACGACACCTTGGCGTGTTTGCCTTGCAGGTCAATGCTTTCCACCCGGCCCACCCGGACGCCGGCCATTCGGACGTCGTCACCCTCGCGCAGGCCGAAGACATCGGTGAACACGGCGGAGTAGGGCACCGTCGACCCGGCCACGTCCCGGCGCAGCGTGACATAGACCAGCCACGTCAAGGTCAGCGCCACCACCATGAACAGCGACAGCCCGACCAGTGCGGCGCGATACTTCATCGGGCTCCCCCGATCACGGCTTCGGCCGGCAGCGGCGGCGCCGGTGCGGGTGCGGGTGCGGCCGGTGGCGGTGCCTGCGGCCGGGGCGGATCACCTGGTTTAGGCGCAACCGGCGCCACAGGTGACTGGTTCGCCGGCGGTGGCGGTATCGGCACCAGCGCGTCGTTCGCCGTTCCCGGCACCGGTGGTGCAGGCGACATCCACGGCGGCAGTGGCGGATTCGGATCGGCCAAGCTCGGATTCGGGTTCACCAGCGGCGGACCCACGGCGATCAGGTTCCCGTTCTCGCCGAGCACCGTGCCCGGCGGCGGCGCCAGATCCTTGGGCGGCTGATAGTTCTGCGGCAGCAGGACGTCGGGCAACTCCGGCCGGGTCACCACCAGGGGCGCGGTGTAGCAGCTGGGACCCTTCAGTTCCCCGTATCTCGGGCAGTCTGCCCGGGTGTAGGTGTAGCTCGGGGTCAGCGAGAAGTTCATCCGCATATTGCCGATATCGCGCTCGGGTCGCCACACCTCTTCGAAGAACTTGTCGGACAAGCCATTCAGCTTGACGAAGGCCGGCAGCCAGTGATGAGAGGTGTCGGCCAGGATCCCCATCACCGGGGTCAGCTCCGTGGTGGTCGTGACCAGCCGGTCGGTGTGGTTGTTCAGAGCTGTGTGCGTGGTTCCCACGGTGTGCATCCCGCCACTGATGAGGGCGTCGAGTTGAGCACGCTGCTGCACCAGGGTCTGCATCGGCTCGACGGCCATGTGCAGCGCGTCGATCAGCTCCGGCGCGGTGGCCTGCAGTCCGCGCGTGGCATCGACGAGCGCCGAGACCGTGGTCGGTCCCGGATCGGTGGCCACGATCGCGTTGAGCTGATCGAGCAGCCGATTCAGTTGCGCGCCGCTGGTGAGCAGTTCGGTGCGGCGATCCTCGGTGGCCTCGTTCACCGCCGCCAGGACGCCCACCGTCTTGTCCTCGCGGCCGCGCCCGGTGGCGGCCAGGATGTCGCGCAACTTGCTGATCGTGGTCTGGAACAACACGGTCGGCAGCTCGGTGTCTTCTGCAATGTGCGCCCCCGCACTGATCGGCGGTCCGGGGTTCGCGCCGGGATCCACCAGCTGCACCGACGACACCGCGAACACGTTGCTAGGCACGACCCGCGCCGTGACGTTGGCAGGTATGGAGCGGGCGTAGTGGGGATCGAGATTGATGTGGACGTAATTCGGGTTTCCGTGCGCAGCCGGGGTGACACCGTCGACGGCTCCGACCAGTACCCCGTGGTACTTCACGTCTGAACGTTGCGGCAGTCCATCGCCGACGTTGACGAGATTCGCCACGACCCGCACGAACGGATCGAGGCGTCCTGTCGCCTTGACCAACAGGGTCACCGAAACCAACGCCAGCACAACGGCAACGGCGATGCCGGCTCCGATCAGCTGGCGATCGGTGGGCCCCCGCCCGTCCAGATCAAAGGAATTCGCCACCTACCCCCCAAACCTCGCTCCGGAGTCGACGTTCCACAACGCCATGGTGAGAAGCATGTTGACGATGATCACCACGGTGATGCTGGCCCGCATGGCGTGTCCTGCGGCAACCCCGACACCCTCGGGTCCGCCGCTGGCATAGAAGCCGTAGTAACACTGGATCGTCGTGGCGATCCACACGAAGATGATCGCTTTGAGAAGCGAATACAGGATGTCCTGACCCGACAGCATCAGCGTGAAGTAGTGCAGATAGGAGCCGGTCGATCCGCCGCTGATGACATACACGACGACCTGGGTGGTCAGGTAGCTGACCGCCAGGCAGACGACGTAGAGCGGGATGACCGCGACCACCGACGCCATCAAACGGGTGGTGACGAGGTACGGGATGGGACGGATCGCCAATGAGTCGAGGGCGTCGATCTCTTCGGCGATACGCATCGAGCCCAGCTGCGCGGTGAACCGGCAGCCTGCCTGGGTGGCGAACGCCAGCGACAATGCGATCGGGGCGAGTTCGCGAGTGTTGACCAGCGAGGAAATGATTCCCGTCGCCGGCCCCAGCCCGAGCAGGTCGAGGAAGTTGTAGCCCTCGATGCCCACGAGTGCGCCGACCGTGACGCCGAGGACGATCGCCACTCCGGCGGTTCCGCCGCCCACCACCAAAGAGCCGTTGCCCCAGGCGATATCGGAGAGCAGGCGGACGAACTCGGAACGATAGTGCCGCAGCGCCAATGGGATCGCGGCGATGGCCCGGACGAAGAAGACCAGCATGTGGCCGAGCCGCCCGATCGGGGGGCCGACCTTGCCGAAGAAGCGGACGAAGGGCGCCAGCAGCGGAGGTACGAACGTCGACGCCATGTCACAAACCGACCCGGGGGAACAGCATGATGTAGAGCTGACTGATCGCGACGTTGACGACCATCAGAATCAGAATCGATTCGACAACGGCGGCGTTGACCGAGTTCGCGACGCCGGTGGGGCCGCCCTGCGTGGACAACCCCTTCTGGCAGGACACCACCGCGACGATGGCCCCGAAGATGACTGCCTTCACCATCGCCACGATCATGTCGCCGGTGGTCGTGAACGAGGCGAACGTGGCGACGAAGCTGCCGGGCGCGCCGTTCTGAAAGTAGACGTTGAACAGATAGCTGGCGAGGAATCCGACGAAGCACACCATTCCGGTGAGCGCCACGCCGATCATGATCGCCGCGACGAACCGCGGAACGACCAGGCGCCGGATCACCGACACGCCCATCACTTCCATCGCGTCGGTCTCCTCGCGCATCTTGCGGGAACCGAGGTCGGCGGTGATGGCCGAGCCGACGGCGGCCGCCATCAGGATCGCGGCAGTCAGGGATGCCGCCTGGCGGATCACGGCCAGGCCGCTGGCTGCTCCGGCAAGTGACGTGGCCCCGACCTGCCCGGCCAGGAGTGCGAACTGAATCGACAGAGTGACGCCTATGGGTAGGGCCACCAGGACCGTCGGCAAGACCGCGGTGCCCGCCATGAAGGCAGCCTGGCGGATGAACTCCCACCACTGGAAACGTCCGGTGAACAAGTCGATGAACATGTACTGCACCGTGCGCACGCCGAGCACGAACTGGTCCCCGGCAGTCGCGAGCGAGGCCAGGGGATGGCGTCTGACGTAGCCGCCGGCCCAGTTCCCGATGACCTCGACTCCGTCACCACGTGCCGTCATGCTGAATCGCCGTTCACTTAATGCTCAAACCCCCTGTCGGCAGCATTCACCATGCCTCGAGACTGCCGCAGCAAAATTCAGTATTTTCCGCTAGGGCCTCCATGGCTGTCGCGTTTGCTTCCACGACGAGACCCGTCACCTCACACATGGCTCGATGAGGATGGACATTAACTTATGCCGCTCCGGGGTGGGTCCGGTACCGCACCTTTGGCAGCGTTCAGGATGCTGACACGAGCGTGAGCTCGCGTTCAATTCGCGTTTGGAGGCTGGGCGTGGTCAGGCAGCAGCGGGAAACAGTCCTGCGGCGGGGTCGGCCAGGGCCGCAGGTAGTTGAGCGCCATCAGCGTGAGCTCGTCGACGAACCTGTCCCGGTCGATCGACGGCTGGTCGAGGATGTAGCGAACACAGAGGTGCTCGACCATCCGCACCAGCATCCAGGCCGAGACGTCCAACGATGCATCGGCCCTGACCTGCCGCTTGTTGATCGTCAGATAGGCGATCGTCAGTTCGCCGATGCGCTGCTCGAACGCGACCAGCTTGCTCTCGGCGCCCAGCCGCGGCGTGTGTTCCATGACCGCACGGAGGAACTCGGGGTGCACATCGAGCGCATCGACGAGGCCGGCGATCGACTCCCGAACGTAGTCGGGTGCCGGCCGGTCCAGGCGTTCGGAGACGCGCGCGGCCACCCGCGCGGACAACTGATCGCTGAAGCGGTCGATGACGGCGGCCGCGATCGCGTCCTTGTTGGGAAAGTACTGATAGAGGGATCCGGGACTGATTCCGGCGGCGGAGGCGATCCGGTTGGTCGAGGCGCCGTCGAAGCCGTGGGTGATCAACACCTGTTCACCGGCGTCCAGGATGCGATCGACCATCGCCCGCGAACGCTCCTGCCGGGGCGCGCGCCGCAACCTCGACCTCGGGTCGGCGGTCATGACAACGCGAATTGAACGCGAGTGATAGCTCGTGTCAGCATCGGCCCATGGTGACACAGCAGGCGGCCACCGCGACCCGGTATCTCGGACAGCGATATGACGTCGGCCGATTCCCCGGCTGACGGCCGGATCACGCTGGGTCCGTCGTCGCTGTTGTGGCGGTGGGCGGGCGATATGCGCATCGCGTTCGAGGGCGGGACGGCGGGTCTGCTGCAGACCATGCACCCCGCCGTCGGCCAGGGTCTTATCGACCATTCCGACTTCTTCGACGACCCGGTCGATCGAGTGTTCCGTTCGCTGCCAGGCATTTTGGGCACCGTGTACGACGGCCCTCAGGCCGAGGTGACCGGGGTGCGGGTCCGCGACTTTCATCACGACATCAAGGGCACCCTGGCCGACGGAGCCCGGTACCACGCCCTGAACCCCGAAACGTTCTAGTGGGCGCACGCTACCTTCCAGCGGATGGTGGACCGGATCGCGCTTCACTGGGATCGACACGGGTTGACAGAGAAGGAAAGTGAGCAGCTCTACGCCGAGGGCTGCGAGTGGTATCGCCGCTACGGGATGACCGCCGGCGTGGTGCCGCCCAACCGCGCCGCATTCGAACGCGAGCTTCAGCGTTACTCCCGCGAGGTGCTTCAGCCCAATCCCGCGTCGGATTACCTGATCGAGTTCATCGGCCGGCGCGCGATCCCCGACATGAGCGCGTCGCCCGACTACCCGAGCCATCCGCGGCTGCGTCCGCTGGCCGACGCCTTGTTACCCACGATGCCAGTGCGGATGGCGCTGGCCCCGCCGATGCGGCTGGTGATCTTCGGCGGCCTGCCGTCGATCGTGCGCGAACGCTTCGGCATCCGGTGGACGCGCGGCGACGAACGCCGCTACCGCGCCATCCGTCGCGCGATTCGCACCGGGTGGCCCTACGTACCGGCGACATTCAAGTGGTATCCGGCCGCGCGCAGCGGATGGTTGCGCGAACGCGGGCACCTGCCGTCGCGGTTCTAGCGTTTCCGGGGACCTGGTGACTGGAACTGGAACACGTTCTAGTCTGATGGTCATGACTCAGGCTGCTGCTTCTTCGCGCGAGCGCTCATCAGGCGACCTGCTGCGCCATCCCATCCACTCCGGCCATCTCACCGTCGGGGCACTGAAGCGGAACAAGGACAAGCCGGTGCTGTTCCTCGGGGACACCACACTCACCGGTGGACAGCTCGCCGAGCGGATCAGCCAGTACATTCAGGCGTTCGAGGCGCTGGGCGCGGGTTCGGGAACGGCCACCGGCCTGCTGTCGCTGAACCGGCCGGAAGTGCTGATGATCATCGGCGCCGGGCAGACCCAGGGCTACCGCCGCACCGCACTACACCCTCTCGGCTCTCTGGACGACCACGCGTATGTGTTGAACGACGCCGGGGTCACGTCGCTGATCATCGACCCGAACCCGATGTTCGTCGAGCGGGCGCAGGGACTGTTGGAGAAGGTGCCCGCGCTCAAGCAGGTGCTGACGATCGGTCCGGTGCCTGCCGAGTTGGAGGGCGTCGGCGTCGACCTGACCGCCGAGGCCGCCAAGTACCCGCCGCAGCCCTTGGTGGCGGCGGACCTGCCGCCCGATCACATCGGCGGCATGGCCTACACCGGCGGGACGACCGGTAAGCCCAAGGGTGTGATCGGCACCGTGCAGTCGATCACGACGATGACGACGATCCAGTTGGCCGAGTGGGAGTGGCCGGAACGCCCGAAGTTCTTGATGTGCACCCCGCTGTCGCATGCGGGTGCGGCGTTCTTCGTGCCGACGATCATCAAGGGCGGCGAGCTGTTCGTGCTGACCAAGTTCGACCCGGCCGAGGTGCTGCGGGTGATCGAGGAGCAGAAGATCACCGCGACGATGCTGGTGCCGTCGATGATCTACGCGTTGATGGACCACCCGGATTCGCGCACCCGCGACCTGTCGTCGTTGGAGACGGTGTACTACGGCGCCTCGGCGATGAACCCGGTGCGGCTGCGCGAGGCGATCGACCGGTTCGGCCCGATCTTCGCCCAGTACTACGGCCAGTCCGAGGCGCCGATGGTGATCACATACCTGGCCAAGGGCGATCACGACGAGAAGCGGTTGACGTCCTGCGGGCGGCCGACGGTGTTCGCGCGGGTGGCGCTGTTGGACGGTGACGGCAACCCGGTGTCCCAGGGCGAGGTCGGCGAGATCTGCGTGTCCGGGCCGCTGGTGTCCGGTGGCTACTGGAACAAGCCGGAGGCGACGGCCGAGACGTTTCGCGACGGTTGGATGCACACCGGCGATCTGGCCCGCGAGGATGAGGACGGCTTCTACTACATCGTCGACCGGACCAAGGACATGATCGTGACCGGTGGGTTCAATGTGTTCCCCCGCGAGGTGGAAGATGTTGTGGCCGAGCATCCTTCGGTAGCTCAGGTGTGTGTGATCGGAACGCCCGACGAGAAGTGGGGCGAGGCGGTGACCGCGGTCGTCGTGCTGCGCCCCGACGCCGACCGCTCCGAGGTGGCCGTCGCGCAGATGACCTCCGAGATCCAGGCGGCGGTCAAGGAGCGCAAGGGATCGGTGCAGTCACCCAAGCAGGTGATCGTCGTGGACTCGGTGCCGGTGACCGCGCTGGGCAAGCCGGACAAGAAGGCCGTGCGCGCGCAGTTCTGGGAGGGTTCTGAACGCGCTGTCGGCTAGCTTTTCTTGCTGCGAGCGACCCCTTTTGCACGTGGGTTCGCGGCGTGTCGGCGGGCAGACACGGTCGCTCGCGGGGGTTTGCTACGGCGTGACCACGAAATCGGCTCTGTCGCGGACGGTTTCGATGCGCGCAGCGTTGCGGTCGTCGATGGCGCGCACCCACGCCTCGGCCTGTTCGGGCGACTTACCGAACTCGACGTGGCGGGCGATGAGGCGACGACGGCGAACGTCGGGCGGGGCATCGACGAACCACACCTCGTCGAGCAGGGCGCGGATCGTCGGCCATGGGCGCTCGTCGTCGAGGAGGTAATTACCCTCCGTCACGATCAGGAGATGGTCGGGCAGGACGGCGATGCTGCCGGCGATGGGCTGTTCGAGATCGCGGTGAAACGCCGGCGCGTAGACGGTCTCGTCGCCCTGGGCCCTGATGCGTTGCAACAGAGCGAGATACCCGTAGGCGTCGAATGTGTCGATGGCGCCTTTGCGGTCGAGGCGGTCCAGGCGCTGCAGTTCGACGTCGGCGAGGTGGTAGCCGTCCATCGGCACGTACACCGAATCGCCGGCCGCGGTCGCTATCGCCTCGGCGAGTGTCGACTTGCCTGCGCCCGGCGCACCCGTGACGCCGAGAACGACGCGGGGCTGTCGGCGCCGCAGCGCGTCGAGGCGACTAGCCCAGGAGGGCATCGATTTCCGCGGCGAAGCGAGCCAGTCGCTCCTCTTCGCTCGGAATGCCCCGCTGCTCGTCGGCGGCCCGCTGCCAGCCCAGCCGCCACATCCTCGCGATCGCCCGATCCCCCAGTCCCGCGTACGGGTTGACGAGCGTGTGCGGGAACGCCTTGCGGCCTTCCCAATACGCTGTGACCAACCTGTGGGTCATACCTTCTAACTTTCCGTCGCGAGCTCGGCGAAAGCGCTGCGACACGCCGCAGGAAACCGTAGATTGCGCTTCCCGATTCTTGTTGCGTGAGCCCGCGTCGGCACAATGAACGCGTGAGCGACGTGCAGGCGACCGTCGATGCGGTGTGGCGCATGGAGGCGGCGAAAATCGTCGCGACTCTGACGCGCTCGGTCGGCGATGTCGGGCTCGCCGAAGACCTGGCCGCCGACGCGCTCGTCGACGCGCTTGAGCAGTGGCCAACGACGGGTGTACCGCGCAACGCCGGAGCATGGTTGACCACCGTTGCCAAACGCAAGGCCATCGACTTGTGGCGCCGCCAGGACAATCTCGACAGCAAATACGCCGCGATGGCTCGCGAGCTCGAAAGCCACGTCGAGGAATCGTGGGACCCCGACCGCATCGACGACGACGTGCTCCGGCTGATCTTCATCTCTGCGCATCCGGTGCTGCCGCGCGAAGGCCGGATCGCGTTGACATTGCGGGTCGTCGGCGGGCTTACGACCGAGGAGATCGCCCGCGCCTTCCTGACATCCACCGCGACGGTCGCCGCGCGGATCACTCGCGCCAAGAAGGCCCTCGCGGCCGCGAACGTGGCGTTCGAGGTGCCGGGCCGCTCGGAGTATCCGGAGCGGCTGTCGGCGGTGCTGAGCGTGATCTACCTGATCTACAACGAGGGTTATTCGGCGTCGTTCGGTCAGCGCTGGACCCGCGACGAGCTGTGCACCGAGGCGCTCCGCCTCGGCCGGGTGCTGGCTGCGCTGGTGCCCGACGAACCGGAAGTCCACGGCCTGGTGGCGCTGATGGAACTGCAGTCGTCGCGCTTCGCCGCCCGCACCGACAGCGACGGCAGGCCGATCCTGCTGGAGGACCAGAACCGGGCGAAATGGGATCGAGCGCAGATCCAACGCGGGGTGGCCGCACTCGAGCGGACCGCGAACACGTTGCGGCGCAAGGGCACTGGATGGGGCCCTTATGCGCTGCAGGCAGCGATCGCCGAGTGCCATGCCACCGCGCCCACCGCCGCTGACACCGACTGGCACCGCATCGTCACGCTGTACGACGGGTTGGCTCGCGCGGCGCCGTCGCCGGTCGTCGAATTGAACAGGGCGGTGGCGGTGGCGATGGCCGACGGCCCCGAGGCGGGGCTGGAGATCATCGATTCGTTGACTGGGTTGGACGGCTCGTATCTGTTGCCGAGCGTGCGCGGCGAACTGCTCGCCCGGTTGGGCCGCGGCGCAGAGGCCGCCGGCGAGTTCGACCGGGCAGCCGCCATGACCGACAACGAGCGGGAACGGGAAGTGCTGCGCGACAAGGCAAGTCGATTTCGCCGGTAGCATCGGCGCAATGAGCGAGGTCAAGGCCGTCCTGTTCGACTTCTCCGGCACGTTGTTCCGGCTCGAGGAGGACGAGAGCTGGTTTCACGGAATTGCGGTCGACGACCGCGAGGTCGACGGCCATGTGCAGGCCGAGTTGATGCACCGGATGACCGCGCCGACGGGCCAGCACGTCGAGATGACTCCCGAGGCTCACCGCGTATGGGTGAACCGCGATCTGGCGCCGCATCTTCATCGCGAGGCGTATCTGCACATGCTGCGCGAGTCCGGGTTGGCCGACGAGCACGCCGAATCGCTGTACGGGCTGCTGATCGACCCGATGAACTGGACTCCGTATCCCGACACCGCCGAGGTGCTGCAGGGTTTGCATCGCAAGCACATCAGGACGGCGGTGGTGTCGAACATCGCCTTCGACGTGCGACCGGCGTTCGTGTCCCTCGGTGCGGCCGAATTCGTCGACGAGTTCGTGTTGTCCTTCGAAGTCGGCGCGGTCAAACCCGACCCGGCGATCTTCGAGTTCGCGTTGGACCGGCTGGCCGTGGACGCCGCGTCTGCGTTGATGATCGGAGACAGCGACGAGGCCGACGGCGGCGCCCGCGCGGTGGGCTGCCGGTTCGCCCTGGTCGATCCGCTGCCGACCACCGAGCGCCCGGACGGTCTGCGAACCGCGTTGTCCGGCTACGGCGTCGCGGTCTGAGCGATAGCCTCACGGGATGGGCGATCGGATGGCGCCCCCGCGGTGGCTCAAATTCGCCAACAAGTTGGTGATGGTGCTGCTGCGCCTCGGGCTGCCGATCTCGCGGCACGAGTCGCCTGTGGTGTTGACGGTGCCGGGCCGTAAGACCGGCAAGCCACGGTCGACGCCGATCACGCCGATGTTCGTCGACGGCGCCCGCTACGTCATCAACGGCTACCCGGGCGCGGACTGGGTGCGCAACGCCCGTGCGGCGAACCATGTCACGCTGCGTCAGGGCCGGCGCTCGGAGCGGGTGCGCCTCGTCGAGCTCACCCCTGACGAGGCGCGCCCGGTGCTGCGGCAGTTCCCGGCGCAGGTTCCCGTCGGTGTCGACGTGATGACGCGGGCGGGTGTGTTGGAGACCGGGACACCCGACGAGCTCGAGGGGATGGCGGGCCGGCTGCCGGTGTTCCGCGTCGATCCGATCACGTAGCGTTTGCGCCATGTCCGACATTCGCCTCCCGTGGTGGTTGAAGTACGTCAACAAGGTGATGATCGGCCTGCAGAAGCTCGGCATCCTCGGGGAGAAAGGACCCGTCGTGCTGTCCGTACCGGGACGCAAGACCGGCAAGATGCGGTCCACCCCGGTCACCCCGATGGAGGTCGATGGTCAGCGCTACGTGGTCGGCGGGGTACCCGGCTCCGACTGGGCCGCCAACGTCAGGGCGGCCGGTGAGGTCACGCTGCACATCGGCCGCCGCAGCGAACGTGTGCGGATGGTGGAGATGCCCGTCGACAAGGCGCGACCGTTGTTGCGGGAGTTCCCTTCGAAGGTGCCCACCGGGGTGGACTTCATCAAGAGCGCCGGACTGGTCACCGGACCCGACCCCGACGAGTTCGAGGCGCTCGCCGGTCGCTGCCCGGTATTCCGCATCGATAAGGTAACCCCGTGAGTGACAACCCCTTTGACTCGTCGTTGTGGCAGCCCATCGAGGGCTTCGAACTGACCGACATCACCTATCACCGCCACGTCGTCGACGGCGTTCCGCGGCCCACGGTGCGCGTCGCGTTCGACCGGCCCGAGGTGCGCAACGCGTTTCGGCCGCACACCGTCGACGAGCTGTACCGCGTCCTCGACCACGCACGGATGTCATCGGATGTCGGTGTGGTGCTGCTGACCGGAAACGGGCCCTCACCGAAGGACGGCGGATGGGCGTTCTGCTCGGGCGGGGATCAGCGGATCCGCGGCCGCAGCGGTTACCAGTACGCGTCGGGCGAGACCGCCGAAACCGTCGACCCGGCGCGCGCCGGGCGCCTGCACATCCTGGAGGTGCAGCGGCTGATCCGGTTCATGCCCAAACCGGTGATCTGTCTGGTCAACGGGTGGGCCGCCGGCGGTGGACACAGCCTGCACGCGGTGTGCGACCTGACGCTGGCCAGCCGCGAGCACGCCCGGTTCAAGCAGACCGACGCCGACGTCGGCAGCTTCGACGGCGGATACGGCAGCGCGTATCTGGCCAAACAGGTCGGCCAGAAGTTCGCCCGCGAGATCTTCTTCCTGGGCCGCCCCTACACCGCCGAGCAGATGCACGCGATGGGTGCGGTCAACGCCGTTGTCGACCACGCCGAACTGGAGACCGTCGCGCTGCAGTGGGCTTCGGAGATCAACGGCAAGTCACCGCAGGCGATCCGGATGCTCAAGTACGCGTTCAACCTCACCGACGACGGTCTGGTCGGTCAGCAGCTGTTCGCCGGTGAGGCAACGCGATTGGCGTACATGACCGACGAAGCGGTCGAGGGTCGCGACGCGTTCCTGGAGAAGCGCGACCCCGACTGGAGCGCCTTCCCGCGCTACTTTTAGGCGGCGGTTTGGGTGCACTGGCAATCGCTGAGCGACTGGTAGCGCACCGGAATCGCTAGTCAGGGTGCGACGGCGCCCGGGCTGAAGTTCCCGTCGTCGGGTCTGCTGGCCGCCGGCCGCAACTGAGCGATTTGTGCACGTTCTGGAGCGGTGAGTGGCTGTTGCGATTTGTGGTTGGTTGCCGGTGGGCGGTGACAGGTTGGTGGTACAGGTTGGTGGTGTGGCCCCGG
>NZ_LQIR01000031.1:0-32549 GCF_001499925.1 Mycobacterium lehmannii | reverse complement strand
CACCGGCACCTCACAACCTGCGAGCCAGCCAACCCCGGCCCTCGCAACCGAGTAGGAACAAAACCTGGGGTACTTCAAGTTCGAGGCCACGTTCTACGATGCCCAACGGAGCGACCAGCCCCTGGTCGCAATCCAATAGATCGAGCCTCCGGCAGAACCAGGGCGGTTCACATCCTTTCCCAGACCGGAAGAAGTCCTCGCCTGCCGACGGCGTTGTCGGCCATCGGGTTCTCCTATACCTGGGGTGTGTTGTTTGTGTTGTATGTGTTTGTTGGAGGGGTACTTTCAAACACTGTTTACGATATTTACGCACCTCTATAGACACCTCGGCTGAGCTTGCCGATGCGGCCTGATTTGGCTAGGCGGCCGAGGTAGATGCTGGCCTGGTTCTGGTCGATGCCGATCTTCTCGGCGATGTCGGCGGCGACGGTGACGAGTTCTTCGGTGTGGCGGTTGTTGACGATGGTGAGGATTTCGGTGGAGCGGTCGGCGAGTTGGCCTTCTTCGCGGCGGGTTTGGGCTGCGGCATTGGCGGTGATGAGGTCTGTTCCGTCGAGGATCCAGATGCCGTCGGTGGTGGTGAGGGCGTATTCGGCTTCTTGGATGTCGCGGCCGGTGACTGCGAGGATGCCGTTGGTTTGGTGGCGTTTACGGTTGAGGGTGAGTACTGAGTCGGCGGCGCCGACGATGCCGTGGGTTCCGGATACGGAGTCGACGAAGTCGGCGGATTCGGCTTTGCGGGTGTGGTGGACGACGGATAGTGATGCGCCGGGTTGGTTTTCGATTGCGTCTTTGAGTGCGGTGCCGAGTGCGTAGTCGAGTTGGTATGGGTCGTCTCCGGGGCGGCGGCGGGGTTTGATCTTGCCGAAGGTGTCAAGGATGACCAGTGGGGCGGTGCCAGGATGTCTGGTCAGGAATTCGGTGATCATCGGGATCACCTCGTAGGAGTGGGCTTTGATGACGTAATTGAGTCCGTCGGGTAGTGGGTTGCCGGCCATGATTTGGCGGAACCTGTCCTGTAGGCGGCGGTGTCCGTCTTCGAGGGCCAAATAGAAGACTGGGCGTTGGTTGACGGGGATGCGGCCGAGTGCGCGGCCTCCGGAGGCGACCGCCAGGGCGATGTTGGCGACGAACCAGGATTTTCCGACTTTGGGTGGGCCGGCGATGATACTCAAACCTTCCGACACGATGCCGTCGACCGCGTACTGCAGTGGCGGGAAGGTTTGGGTGTCGAGCCAGGTGCCGTTACGGATGCCGGCGAGGATGTCGGTGTCGGTGGCCTCGGAGGCTGTGGCGGTGATGTTCAACGGTGATTCCGTTCTTCTTCAAGGGGTTCCGAGGCGACTTGTGACTGGGGGTGTTTCAGGTCCGGGGCGGGTGCCGGAGTGGACCCGCAGGACGCAGGGCACCCGACGGTGCTGGCCGCGCGGGTTGAGCCACCACTGGTTTGGGCCGGCGCCGCACATGGGGCAGGGGCGTCGCAGTGCGCCCTGGTGTAAGTAGGCGGCACAAATGGGGAGGGTGCTCATGGTCCGCGCCCCTCGTGCTCAGCGAAACGATCGCGCCAGGCCTTGGTTCGAGCCTGCGCGAGCCGCACCCGGGCGTCCCAGTCGCCGCCGCGCTGCTCGATCTCGTTGAGCAGCCGATCAACCAGGGCGGCGGCAGCCGACAGCGCGACCGACATAACAAGCATCGTCACGCCGGTGTCCCCGCCCGTGGTGGCGAACAGCCGGGCGAGAACTTCGTCGATCTGGTCCACGTCGTCGCCGCAATCAAGCACGTCGAAACACAGTCGGGCGCCGAACAATTCGCGGGCGGTGACGCCGGGCAGAGTGACCTCGAACGGTTCCTCGATAAGGGACCAGCCGCGGGCTTCGTCGGCCTCAGCACGCGCCGCGGCGAGCCGTTCAGGCTGGGCGTCGCGAGCGCGGTCGATCTCGTCGAGGCGCTCCCGCATCCGCTCGGCGAAAACGCGGTCGGATTCGTCGCAGGGGTCAACGCTATCGGCCATGATGCTCCTCGGGGTTTGCGTAGCTGTGGCTCGATGCGGCGAGGTCACGCCGTCCGCGGCGCCACATCGCGCGGCAGCGATCGGCGTCGAAGATTCCCGGGGTTCCCAGGGCAAGAAGGGTTTCGGCGGCGGCGATCGCCGCGTCGGCCCGGACGTCGCTGAGGAAAGGGCCGGTGTTGCAGTCGCAGAGCCACGGATCGCGATGCCCACAGTTCAGGCGCGGCGATCGGTATTCGGCAGCGCGGCGCCGGCGATCACGTGACTTGTGGGCGCCCGGTTTGTTGGCTGCGGCGGTAGACTTGGTGGCGTTGGTGGTGACGCGATGTGAAAGCCGGTCCTGTGGCGGGGCCGGCCTTTCGCTTCCTGGGGGCGGCCCTGTTTGGTGGCCGGTCATCACTGCGCCTCAAGCATCCGCAGCAGTCCCACGGCTGAGACGCGCAACCGCTTGGCGCCGAGTCGAATCGTGGGTAGCCGGCCGTCGCGGGCCATCGCGTAGGCGTAAGCGCGACTGACGCCGAGGACCTTGCCGGCACGCTCAACGCTGATCGTCGGCGGACCGTTACGCAGTTCGTCCAATGTAGGTACGGATTCGGTTGGTGCGTTGGTGTCCATACCGCTCAGTGTTGCGGAGTTTTCGCGCTGTTGGTACGCTCACAAACATGCCGTCTAAGAAGCCCGTTTCCCGCGTTGGCTTCATGCCGCTGCCGCCGGCGTACGTGACCGAGCTTCGGGACAACCCGGACGGCGCCGACAAGCCGCCAATCGAGGTCGGCAGGTTCCTCCCCGGCGAACGTGGAATTCTGACCATCCCGGGCGGCAAATTCCGGTTCACCGTGCGCGTGATACGTGACGAGGACGGCAATCCGCAGATCGTTGATTTCCACATGCGTTCGCGCAAACGCGAAGTCGATGTTCCGATCACCAACATGGACTTGAAATCTGTTCCCATCGCGCAGTTCGCCGAGCGGGTCGCATCGCCAACCGTTGACGAGGGCATAGAGATCCAACCGGCCATCCAGCCCAAGCAAGTCAGGCGACCAGGCCGCCCCACGCTCATTACTGATGACTTCCTCCGCGAAGTGACCCGCTCGGCACGCCAGGGGAAACAATCGGCGCCGCCATCGGTCGACAACTACGAAGCTCCCCTCAACGGCTACATCGCCACCTGGATGAGGGACGCCGGCTTGGTCAGCCACCTAGCACCCGAGAAGACAGTCCTGCGGTGGCGCAGGCTTGCGTGTGAACGGCGTCGAAAGTCACCGGAGGACAACAGTTTTCTTCGCAGCGGTGAGCTGCGCGGTAAACCAGGAAAGGGAGCGGGCCGATGACCGACGAATCTCGGCAGCGTGGTGAGCGTACGGACAGTTCGATCAAGAAATTGCCAGGTGGTGGTTGGCGGGCCCGGCCGACGCTGGGCACCGATCCTGTGACCGGGAAGCAGGTGCGGCCGACCAAGGTGTTCGCCACGAAGAAGGCCGCGCAGGATTGGGTGACCGAGCAGCGCAACGAGTGGAGCGGGCACACGTGGGCGCCGAAATCGACCCGGACGTTCGACGAGGTGGCCGACCACTGGCTGACCGTGCGCGCCGCGGATTCGTCGGTGGGTCCGAATACAATCCGCGCCGACCGCGAGTCACTGGCCTACGCACGGCGCGCGTTCGGCGCAGTGCCGGTGCAGAAGCTCACCCCCGCCGCGCTGGCCAACTGGTCGGCCGCGCTGACCGGCAAGGCCGGCCAGGCGTTGGCGCCGGCCACCAAGCGGCGCGCAATCATCCGGGTCAAGTCGGTGATGGCCCACGCGCGCAAGATGCGCTGGCTGACCTATGACCCGTCAGCCGACCTTGAGTCCCCCGAGCAGAAGTCGATCACCGCCACCGCGGCCGACGACATCTGGACCCCTGCCCAGATGACCGCGTTCCTCGATCACATCGCCGGGCACCGGCTCGCCGGGTGTTTCGCGCTGACCCTGCTCGGCCTGCGCCGGGAGGAGGTCGGCGGGCTGCGCTGGTCCGACATCGACCTCGACGCGGGCACGCTGCAGATCAGGCAGTCCCGGGTCGATGTCAACGGCAAGGACACGATCGTGCCGACCAAGACCGAACGGTCGGCCCGGGATCTTCCGCTGCCGCCGCGCGAACTCGCGATGCTCAAGGCGATGCGCGCGGCGCATCTGCGTGAACGCCTGGCGGTGGGCCGGCCGCTGGCCGACACCGACCTGCTGCTGTCACGCGCCGACGGGTTGCCGCTGCCGGTGCGCGAGTACAGCCGCGAGTTCGCCGCCCAGCGCAGCGCGGCCGGGCTTAAGGCGATCACGCTCGGCAAGTTGCGGCACTCGAACATCTCGCGGATGCGCGCAGCCGGCATCGCCGCCGACGTCGTCGCCGCGTGGCACGGCCACACCGAACGCATGACCCAAGCGGTGTATGGCCGGGTCACCGACGACCGGCTGACCGCAGCGTCAGCGGTCTTATCAGCAAACGCGGTAGGCCAAAGTTAGAACCGGCGTCATGATTCTCCGCTCACTACCTTGTCGGGATCCGCAGGCAAAATGGGTGTATGAAGGATCACGTTTGGGACGGTGCTCTGGAGATGGGCGTCCGCAACCAGCGCGTGATTGCCCTGGCGAAAAACCACTGCACCCATATCGAGTTCGTCCAGAGCAGCGGCCAGGGGATGGCTGAGGAGGCAACGGGCCTTCCGATCAACGCGCGCGAGGTTCGGTGCCACATGGCTCGCGGCCACCTGATCGGGTCGAATCTTGAGATGACCGTGCCGGTGTTCTATCGGGAGAACTGCGTAGGTTGCGCGGAACAACGCCCCAGCGGCGTTCTCCCGACTCTGGCCGGCTATATAGCCGCCGTCGACGAGAACGCTGTTGCTGAACGCGAGCGTGAGGTCGCGCGCAAGGCAGCGCTACGCACGGAATGGGAAGCGCGGTCCCAAAGGCGCCGCGGGTTGATGGCGCGTTGCGACGACATGATGGCGACCGCGCTGGCCGACATTGGGCAACTCGATGGCGACCCGGCCGGTGACCGTCAGGAGGATGATCGTGCCCCTCTCGCGCGGCTGAAAGCGTTGGCCGAGCGCGCTGCTGAGACGTTCACTCCGGACGTGATCGCCCACGGCGTGGATCTAGTCGAGCGCGGATGGGCGTCGCCGGCGCTTCTGGATCCGCTGCGGATCGTCGCCCTGTCGCGGCCCGAGTTCGGATCTCAAGTCGTCCGCGCGGCCATGACGGTGATGCGCAAGGCCGCATCGGGACCGGCGGGGCGGTGTCTTGCCGATCTGGCCGAACACGCGGACATCGCTGACCTTGACGAACACGTGTGTCGATCGGCAGTCGCTTTGGCTGGCTCGCCGATGCGCGACCCGTTCTCCCGGCGCCGTCAGGGAAGCGACCCGGTCAGCCTGCTCGCCGTTGCCGCCTTGGTTCCTGATCGACTGGTTTCGGTCTTAAGGGACTTGCTACCGGGGCCGCAGACGCACACTGTTCTGCATCTCCCGCCCGGGGCGGCCGCGCCTAGACCACATGTGACCCAGCTTCTGATGGGTTCGGCCGCGGGTGCTATCAGAATACTCGCTGGGACCCATCCAAGTTTGGCCTCTGGACTGGTCGATTCCCTTGTCCTGCAACTAGCTTCAGATGAGTTTGAGCGATTCGATGACCACGGGTTGCGCGAAATCGAGCGAGCGTTGGCGGTGATGTTCGTGCTCGGCGTAGGTGACGTGTCGAGTTCGATGGTTCGTGCCGGAGTTCGCGGTTCTGGCCTCCTGGGCGAGCGGCTGCTACGAGTACTCAGGGTGACTGCCGACCTCGTCGCGGCGAAACCCTACTGGCGTGAGACCGGCGACCCGGTGCCTGACGCCACCCGTGCGGGGTCGGTGACCGACGAGCTCTTCGAGATGGCGATGGGCCGCCTCGGCGGCGACTGGGGCAGCGAGGCTATCGATGACGCCGCCGAGCTGATAGAGCGCCTCGCAGAAGAGCGCCCCGCCGCAATGCAGGAGAAGCTGGCGGCCGTTCTCGGTGCCGTCTTGGGGTTGGTGGACCGGCAGAAGGCATCGAAGGTCTCGCCGCTGACCGTGATCGACGACGAACCGCCGGCGTTGAAGATGATGACGGCTTGGAGCAAAGAGCTATCACTTGGTAGGGCCATCGGGCGACTTGGCGACGCCGTCAAGTTCGTCGCGGCAAATGACGCAGTCGCCGCGTGTAACGCCGTAATCGACGTCATAGCCGATGAGCGGGACGGCGAGCGCGGGGCCGACGTCGCCTGGTATCTACTACAGGTTCTCGGTGAGATCGGCGCCGCACACGGTACGGAAAGTGGTGTGCTGCAAGCAATCTTGCCGGTTCTCCACACATACATTGTCGGGTCTGAGGTGGGAACGCGAGCACGTGCCATCGATACGTGGGTGGCGATCGCGCGCCGTCATCCGTTGCCATCCACGCTTGAGGATCTACTGCCGGCGCTGACCGCCGACCCGTATGTCGCGGTCATCCACTCTGTCCTGAAGGCGGCAGGGACTCTCATGTGGTCCCCCGACGCGGCAGTGCGTCTGCTCGCCTATGCGGCAATGATCGTCGAAAGTATCAGCGGCAGCGAGCATGCCAAGGTCCTCAAGGACGCGATCAGCGCGATGCTCTCGCTGTCTTCCAGGCTCGACATCGACGGGGTATGCGAGGTCGCGGAGAGTAAAGGATTAGACGCTGCTGCGTCGCTCGATGCGTACGACCTGCGGGACGTGCTGCAGCACAACACGTGGGGCACCACGGTCACTCGATCCGCTCGAATGGCGTCGCTGCGGCTACGTCAAGCCGCAGAACCAGCTTTCGCTGATTTCTCTCATGGCTGGGGCGACTCCGACATCGAGGTGCTTCTCGCGTGCGGCCCGGGACTGATGTCGCTCCCTGCCGCGGATTTGACAGCCGCGGCGCTTACGTTCGGTCCCGATAGCCCGGTCGCGGCCGCTGAATTCGTTGAGGTGGCCTGGCGGTCAGGCAGATTGGCCGATGCCGGTGCGATGATGTCGGCTCTACTCGAAGCGACGCCGGACCAGCGGGCCTACGCGGGGCAGCGGTCCTTTCTCGAGATGCTTGCATCGGCCGTCCGCGCCGATGCCGCGGCGACGGCGGGCGGTGAGTGGAGCGCACACGCCGACGACGCGAGCGCGGCCGCCACGGCGCTGGTGGACGAGCGCGACTCAGATTCGATCGCATTCGTCACTAACGCGGTTCGTGCGACGTTGGCACTGCGGCGTCTGCTGATGGATGCCGGGTTTGTTGACGCATCACGGCCAACGGAGAGCATCGCATCGCGGGCTGACGAGTTCTCGGCAGCGGGCGAAGCATTGTCGCGGGCAGGTATGAGGGCGACGGCGACGGGCGCCTACCTACGGTCCGTCGCCGGCTTGTGTGAGGTTGTTTCGCATTTGTTGCGAGCGCAGGCCGCCGCGCTGAATGCCGACACCGAAAAGACGTCGTCACACGGGCAGGCGGCCGCGCTGCGGTGTGAGCTGATCACCGCTGATATCACGGAGCGGCTAGGGATCGACGACCCGATTGGTGCGCCGCTCCTCGAACTCGTGGCGGCCGCGAAGAACACAGACCCTGGCTCGCCGACGTTGCCGCTGCTCACCGCGTGGGCACGGCTGCCGCTGCCCGTCACGGTTGTCGCGGGGCCGGAAGGGAATCGCTTCGCAGGTCGCCGTAGTCCCGGTGAGACCCCGCCGGAACCGGCGGAAGACGAGGCGCCAGTCGCGGTCGTGCTGGCTTCGCTGGACGGCCGGCTGATCACAGGGCCCGAAGTACTTCGGGACCAGCGTGTCTACGAACTGTCGGTGCGCGTGCAGCCCGGTGAATGGCCGCAGTGGGCGGACCGGATGGACGGGGAATTACTAAGCCATCTGACCCCTGCCGAGATCACGGTGCCGACGTTCAGCTGGTCACGCGGCGACCACGTGGGCGACGGCGAGACCTATGAGCAGTCGGGATCGGTGACGCTTCGGTTCAAAGTGGCAGCTGGCAAGCCTGCGCCCCCGCTGATGGTGCGACTGACGTGGAGCGGCAAGGTCGACGGCAAACCGCGCAAGCAGACGCTCGACGTCGCCGGCCACCGCGAACTGCGGCTGCGGCCCTACGACGAGACGCGCGACCGGGCGACAGATTATCCCGTGTTCGACGAGCGTCTCCTAGCCGAATACGACCGCCTTGCCCGCGCTGGATTCGACGATGGCCAACTGCGGGCGTTCTGCCGCTTGTTCACCGGGATTTGTCGCGCCGGCTTGGCCATGACATGGGAACGAAAGTATCGCCGCGGAACCCGAGTAACAGAACGCGAATTTCACGACGACCTCTTTGAACGTTTGCTCGCCGACCCGGAGCTCGGCGGCCGAGTCGAACGCGGCAACCCTCTTGCGTTGGGCTACCTCGACGTGCGGCACGACGGCATCACCGCGGAGCTAAAAGTCGAGCGCAAGACGCCCGTAACCAGAGAGTCCGCGCCGAAATATGTCGGCCAGCCGACGCAGTACGCTGCCGCCGACGGAGCTCAGCTCTCGATCCTCGCCATCCTGGACATGAGCTCAAAGCAGCTGCCAATCGGTACCCCTGAGAACTACTTGTTCGCACTCGAACCGAGGCTGCACGGACTCGACAATCCCGAGGCCCCGAGCCTGGTCGAGGTCCTTATAGTGAACGGCAACCTTCCCACGCCGAGCTCTTGGTCACGCAAGAAGACGCCGGTCCGCGACACTCCAGGGCAAGAATCGCAAGGTCTGTGACACGACCTCCGAACGGATTCCGCAATGACTCAGTCTTCCTGCGGGCCGCCATTTCGGCGGTATTCTCGTCCGCGATAGGACAGAGTTAGGACATTCGGCGCGCTGCCCCGACCCGGCCCGCAAATCATGCAACCCGCCCCATCTATGGTCGGAGGGGGTTTCCTTTGGGTGGAGCTAAGGGGACTCGAACCCCTGACCCCCACACTGCCAGTGTGGTGCGCTACCAGCTGCGCCATAGCCCCTGAAGTCGTGCCCATCGAAGTTACACCACCTGCGGGAAGCGCTCAAAATCGCTGGTTAAGGCACCTCTCCACCGGCTTCGGGGCCGATTGCACGAGCCGGCGTGTGCTCTGCGGGCCGGCCGCGCGTCTCCGGTGCGAACACCCATCCCAGCGCCGCCAACCCCAGTATCGCCCCGCTGACCACAAACGCCGCGCCGAACGAGGTCTGCTCGGCGATCTGGCCCACCACCAGCGATCCGATGATCGAACCCAGGTCGGCCATCATCTGGAAGACCGCAACCGCGGTACCCCCACGCGCCTTGTTCCCCACGATGTCGGCCACCGCCGCCTGCTGCGGCGAGACGAAGATGCCCGTCGCCGCACCCGTGATGTACGCCGCGACCAGGAAGATCGGCAGCGACGTCGTGAAGCCCACGAGAATCGTCGACACCGCGGACACCGTCAACCCGACGATCAGCAGCTTGCGCCTACCGATCCGGTCGGACAGATACCCGCTGGGAATCACCACCGAGACGTTGCCGATCGCGAACGTCGCCAGCGCCAAACCCGCCGCACCCGCCCCGTAGCCCAGGCCCTCAACCACAAACAGCGGAACCAGCGCGATGCGCAGCCCGAACGCCGCCCACCCCGTGCTGAAGTTCGAGAACAACGCCGCACGGTAGGCGCGGTGGCGCAGCACCTGACGTATCGAGACCGCCGCCTCCGCAGTCTGCTCCGGCGCCGCCAGCGTGCTGCCGCGCAGGCTGACGAACACCACGCCCGCCGCGACCAGCAGCGCCGCACCGTAAATCACAAACGGCGCCGCCAATCCGAAACCCGCTGTGAGGCTGCCCAACACCGGCCCGCCGACCGAGCCGACCAGAAATCCCGTCGAGAACAGGCCCGCCACCCGTCCGCGCGCGTTCTCCGGCGATATCCGGATCATCAGCCCCAGCGACGACACGGTGAACATCGCCGAGCCCAGTCCGCCCAGCGAGCGGAACGCCAGCAGCTGCCAGTACGTCTGCGCGAACGCGCACGCCCCGGTCGACAACGCGACGATGATCAGGCCGCTGATGTAGACCCGACGCTCCCCCAGCCGCTGCACGAGCAAGCCGGCGGGCGGCGCGGCGATCAACCGCATCAACGCGAACGCCGTGATGACGAACGTCGCCGCGCTGATGCTCACGCCGAAGTGACGGGCGTACTGCGGCAGCACGGGCGCCACCACGCCGTAACCCAGTGCCACCACGACGTTGGCGCCGACGAGCAGCCAGACCTCGCGCGGGAGCTTCGGCTTGGCCTCCGTCTCGTTGGCCCCAGTCTGGTCGGCCTCAGTCTGGTCGGCCCCCGCCGCATCGGGCCCCGTCGAGCTGTCGCCCTCGGGTTCAGAACTCACCCGATGACCTTATTGACCACCTCGCGCGCCGCTTCCTGCACCTCCGCCAGATGCTCGGGCCCCTTGAACGACTCGGCGTAGATCTTGTAGACGTCCTCGGTGCCCGACGGCCGCGCCGCGAACCACGCGTTCTCCGTCGTCACCTTCAGTCCGCCCAGCGGTGCCCCGTTGCCCGGTGCCGTCGTCAACTTCGCCGTGATCGGTTCACCGGCCAGCTCGGTCGCCGAGACCTGCTCCGCCGACAGCTTGGACAGTCGCGCCTTCTGCTGGCGGTCGGCCGGCGCGTCGACGCGCGCATACGTTGGAGCGCCGTACTTCTCGGCCAGCTTGTCGTAGCGCTGCGACGGCGTCTCACCCGTCACCGCCAAGATCTCCGAAGCCAGCAGCGCCAGGATGATGCCGTCCTTGTCGGTCGTCCACACCGACCAGTCGTGACGCAGGAACGACGCCCCCGCGCTCTCCTCACCACCGAAACCGATTGTCCCGTTGTGCAATCCGTCGACGAACCACTTGAAGCCCACCGGCACCTCGACCAGTTCGCGGCCCAGCCCGGCAACCACCCGGTCGATGATCGACGAACTGACCACCGTCTTGCCGACCGCGGTCGACGCCGGCCATGACGGCCGGTGCGAGAACAGGTAATCGATCGCGACCGCCAGGTAGTGGTTGGGGTTGAGCAGCCCGCCGTCTGGGGTGACGATTCCGTGCCGGTCGGAGTCCGCGTCGTTTCCGGTCCCGATTTGGTACCGGTCTCGGTGGGCGATGAGCGATGCCATCGCGTTCGGGGAGCTGCAGTCCATCCGGATCTTGCCGTCGGTGTCCAGCGTCATGAACCGCCACGTCGCGTCGACCAGCGGGTTGACCACCGTCAGCTCGAGGTTGTGGCGTTCGGCGATCGCGCCCCAGTAGTCGACGCTCGCGCCGCCGAGCGGGTCGGCGCCGATGCGGATCTTCTCGGCGCTGATCGCGTGCAGGTCGACGACGTTGGGAAGATCCGCGACGTAGGCGTCGAGGTAGTCGTGGCGCTGCGCGCTCTGCAGTGCCCGCGCCAGCGGCACCCGCTTGACCCCTTTGAGCCCGTCACGCAGCAGTTCGTTGGCCCGTTTGGCGATCGCACCCGTGGCGTCGGTGTCGGCGGGCCCGCCGGTGGGCGGGTTGTACTTGAATCCGCCATCCCGAGGCGGGTTGTGCGACGGCGTGACGACGATCCCGTCGGCCAGGCCGCCCTCGCGACCCCGGTTGAACGTGAGGATCGCGTGACTGACCGCCGGTGTCGGCGTGTACCGATCGGCCGAATCGATCATGGCCACAACGTCGTTGGCTGCCAGCACCTCCAACGCCGATGCCCAGGCCGGTTCGGACAGCGCATGGGTGTCGCGGCCGATGAACAGCGGACCGGTGGTGCCCTGTGCGGCGCGGTACTCGACGATCGCCTGCGTCGTGGCCACGATATGCGCCTCGTTGAACGCCGCATCGAGGCTGGAACCGCGATGCCCGGACGTGCCGAACGCCACTTGCTGGTCGACGTTCTCGGGGTCCGGTTCTCGGGTGTAGTACGCCGTCACCACCGAAGCGATGTCGATGAGGTCCTCGGGCTGGGCCGGCTTTCCGGCTCGGGGGTGGGGCGCCATGTACCCGATTCTGCTCCTTGTCGCCATGCGGCGCGCTCGGGTGCGGCCATACTCTGGCTTGTGCTTGGTTACGACGGCCGCGAGGTGCTCGCCGTGTTCGTCGGCGGTGCGCTGGGCACTTTGGCCCGTGCCGCGATCGAGACGCTCGTCGCGCCCGAAGCCGGGCACTGGCCCTGGCCGACGTTCGCCGTGAACATCGTCGGGGCCTTCGTCCTGGGATACGTGGCCACGCGGCTCCCCGACGACAGCTACCGCCGCCCACTGCTGGGCACCGGCTTCTGCGGCGGACTGACCACCTTCTCGACCATGCAGGTCGAGATCCTCAGGATGATCGAGCGCGAACATTTCGCGCTGGCGGCCGGATATGCGTCGGCCAGCATCGTCGCCGGTCTCGCCGCGGCCTGGGTGGCATCGGAATGGGCGCGACGATGACGGTCGCGGTGTGGCTGGGCGTCGCGGTCCTCGGCGGGGTCGGAGCGGTGCTGCGCTTCCTTGTCGACCGCACCGTGTCACACCGGCTGAGCGGGGCGTTCCCATCGGGCATTTTCGTGGTCAACATCTCCGGCGCGCTGGTGCTCGGCCTGCTCGCCGGCCTCGAACTGGGCCCTACCGCCGCACTGCTGGCCGGTGTGGCGCTCCTCGGCGCGTACACAACGTTCTCGACCTGGATGCTGCAGACCCTTGAACTCGGCGCGGACCGCCGCATCGGACTCGCGATCGCGAACATCGTCGTCAGCCTGGCGCTGGGCATCGCGGCCGCGGCGTTGGGAATGTGGATCGGAACACGGCTGTGAGATTGTCCGCGAGCAGCAGGGGTAAGCCTAGCCTTACCTGATCCGACGTAGTACCGTCGCGTGCCGTGAACCCGTCTACTCCAGAAGCCGTCAGCGTCGCGCTGGCCGAGATCCTGCGCGACGACATGAACGTCGACGTCCGACGAGTCACCCGCGACTCCCGCCTGATCGACGACGTCGGCCTCGACTCGGTCGCGTTCGCGGTGGGGATGGTGGCCATCGAGGACCGGCTGGGCGTGGCGCTGAGCGAAGAAGACCTGCTCAGCTGCGACACGGTCGGCGATCTGGAAGCGGCCATCCTGGCCAAATCGACTGCCGCATCCACGAACTCGTGACCGAGCTCGCCGCAGCCCTGTCGGCGGCGATGTCGGGGGCCTCGACGACGTTGTCCGTCCTCGACACGGAAGCCGGCACGTGGGCACACCATCCGTGGCAGGAGGTCCACGCGCGTGCCGAGAACGTGGCCGAGCGAATCGCCGACGACGAAGCGAAAGCCGTCGGCCTGGTCGGCGAACCCACCGTCGAATTCGTCGCGGCCATTCCGGGCGCGTTCTTCGCCGGCGCCGGGTTGTCGATCCTGCCCGGACCCATCCGGCGCGCCGATCCCGAACAGTGGGCTCAGACCACGCTGGACCGGTTCGCCTCCATCGGCGTGACGTCGGTGTTCAGCCACGGTGACGAACTGGCGCTGTTGAGCAAGCACGCGGACACGATCGCCGTTCACGACCTCCTCGCGGTCGGCCACCCGCGCCGCTCCACATCCTTCCGTGGCCCCGGCACCGCAGACGTCGCGATCCTGCAGGGGACCGCGGGGTCGACGGGAAGCCCTCGCACGGCACAGATTTCGCCCGCTGCGTCGTTGGCCAACCTGCGCGGGCTGATCGAGAGGGTCAACGTCAACGACCGGTCCCGACTGCACAGTTGGTTGCCGATCTACCACGACATGGGGTTGGCCTTCCTGCTGACCGCGACGCTCGGCCAGGCCGACCTGTGGCAGGCCCCCACGTCGGCATTCGCCGCTTCCCCGTTCAACTGGCTTCAGTGGCTGATGGAAAGCAAAGCGACGATGACCGCGGCGCCGAACATGGCCTTCAATCTGATCGGCAAGTACGCGGGGCTCGTCAAGGACCTCGACCTCAGTCACCTCGGTTTCACGCTCAACGGCGGAGAACCGGTGGACTGCGCCGGCTATCAACGCTTCGCCGACGAGATGGCGCGCTTCGGGTTCAACCCCAATTCCCTCGCCCCGTCCTATGGGCTGGCCGAATCCACCTGTGCGGTCAGCGTTCCCCAGCCGTTCACCGGCCTTCGCGTCGACGACGTACAGGTGGTCAGCGACGGCAACGAGACCACGCGCCGTTTCGCGATCCTCGGACATGCGATCCCGGGCATGGAGATCCGCATCAACACCGACGCCGACCACACCACCGAGGTGACCGGTCGCGAGGTCGGTGAGGTCGAGGTCCGCGGCACGTCGCTGATGACCGGATACGTCGGCCAGGCCCCGATCGACCGGAACGCGTGGCTGCCCACCGGAGATCTGGGCTATCTCACCGACGAGGGACTTGTCGTCTGCGGCCGGGCCAAGGAGCTCATCACGGTGGCCGGTCGCAACGTGTTCCCCAATGAGATCGAGCGCATCGCCGCCGAGATCGACGGTGTCCGTGACGGTTGCGTAGTGGCCGTCGGAACCGGCGAGTCCTCGGCGCGGCCCGGGTTGGTGATCGCCGCGGAGTTCAAGGGCGACGACGAGCCCGGCGCCCGCAGCCAGATCGTGGCCCGTGTCGCGTCGCACTGCGGCGTGGTGCCCGCCGACGTGGTGTTCCTCAAACCCGGTGCGCTGCCCCGCACCTCGTCGGGCAAGCTTCGCCGGCTCGAAGTCAAGCGCACGTTGGAGGGAGCAAGCCGATGACGGCCACCGCCGACGCACCGGACGCACCGACGCTCGAGGACTACCGCGACCTGCTCGAGCGGGTCTTCGACGATCGCGTCACCGCGTGGACGGCGGAAGCCGAAGAGACGGAACGGTTCCCGCGCAAACTCATCGAGTACCTCGGCGAGACCGGGGTGTTCGCCGCCAAGTGGCCGCCGGGACAACAGCATCCCGACGTCGCGAAGGTCATCGAGCTCGCCCGCAAGCTGGGTTGGCTGGGCTCGGCGGGTATCGGGGTCGGTGTGGGACTGCACGACTCGGCGATCGCGATCCTGCGCCGCTTCGGCAAGTCGGATTATCTGAAGGAGATCGCCGAGCAGGCGATCCGCGGTGAAGCCGTGCTGTGCATCGGCGCCTCCGAGCAGTCGGGCGGATCCGACCTGCAGATCGTCGGCACCGAAGTGCGTTCTGTCCGCGACGGTTTCGAGGTCACAGGCATCAAGAAGTTCGTCTCGCTGTCCCCGATCGCCGACCACGTCATGTGCGTGGCCCGCAATGTCGACCATGATCCGGGTAGCAAGCACGGCAGCGTCGTGGTGATAGCGGTGCCGCTGGCCCAGTGCGAGATTCAGACGCCTTACCGCAAGGTCGGCGCCGGACCTCTCGACACGGCCGCCGTGCACATCGACACCTGGGTGCCCGCCGACGCTCTGGTCGCCCGCGCCGGCATCGGTCTGGCCGCCATCTCCTGGGGACTGGCTCAGGAGCGGATGTCGGTGGCGGGGCTGGTGTCGACGTCGGTGCAGCGGGTCATCGGAATCACGCAGGCGCGCATGATGGTTCGCAAGCAGTTCGGCAACAGCCTGTGGGAACATCAGGCGCTGCGGCTGCGGATGGCCGACCTGCAGGCTCGCGTCGACATGCTGCGCTATGCGCTCGACGGGATCGCCGCGACCGGAAAGCTCGACCTTCGCACCGCCGCCGCGATGAAGGTCAACGCCGCCCGCCTCGGCGAAGAGGTGATGAACGAGTGCATGCACCTCTTCGGCGGGTCCGGCTATCTCGTCGAGGAGACTCCGCTCGGAAGATGGTGGCGGGACATGAAACTCGCCCGGGTCGGCGGAGGCACCGATGAGGTGCTGTGGGAGCTGGTCGCCGCCGGGATGAAGCCCGACCACGACGGCTACGCCGAGTTCAACCAGCTGCCCTGACGGGGCCGGACCCGTTCACCGCCCGCTACGCGCGCGGCAGAGCGTACAGCGCCATGCGCCGGTTCGACATGTCGTGCTCCCCGAGAAACTCGCAGCCGGCGTGTTCGCAGACATCGCGTGCGCCCTTGTTCCGGTGGTCGGGATCGAACATGATGCGGCGGCACTGCGGGTCGAGCTCGAAGACGTTAGCGGTCAACCGCGGCAACAGGATCGGCGCGATACCGCGGTTGACGAAGCGCATCTCCGCGATCGCCGCGTGCATCCCGATGTCGTGGGGTTCGGCGTCATACCGCGGGGCGATCGAATCCTTGGCGGCCCGGTACAACTCGACGTAGACGAACGGCTGCCCCCGGAACGAGCCGACGAACGGCCTGGAGTACTCGCCTGCCAACTGTGCGCTCAGATACCGGTGCCACCGCTCGGGCGGCCAGTCGTACTCCCACGCCTCGACAAGGTGCGGGCGGTTCATCCACTCCGAGATCATCTCCGCATCCGCGTCCGGATCGGCCAGCCGGACGAAGTACGGCTCGGCGAGCACCGGCGTGGGCGGTGCCGCGACCTCACGTACCGCATCGGAGATGTCGGTCAGCTCCCGCGGAAGGACGGGCGTGGGTGCATCGTCGATCTCGGTCATCGCCCGCCGAGCCTACCCGAACGACTAAGGCAAGACTTACCTTCCCCGCCTGGACTTCTGCCGCTCAGTCGAAGAGGTCGTCGAGGGCCCGCTGTTCGAGTTCGGTCCACCGGTGCACATTGTCCCGGACCTCGGCGACGGCCTCCTCGTCGAGGTGCCGGGCTCCTTCCGGCGTGATCCGGCAGAGGTCCATGGGCCCACCGACGCTCGGGGACGACGCGTCCAGCGCGTCGAGCACCCGCAGCGCGGCGACCAGGCCGTAGTCGACGCTGCGTTCGCCCATCTCGAAGTGCGCCAGAAGCGCATGGGCCTGCTGGGCCATCGGCGATCCGCTGCCCACCGCATGAAAACCGATCTCCTCGTAGCGGCCGATCAACCCGTGTGGATCGACGTCGACGATGAACGGATCCCCGTTCGCGTAGCCCGCGGCGAGGACGTAGGTGGCCGGGGTTGCGCCGGGCTTACCCGCAGGCACGTCTTCGATGAAGTTCGCGTAGTGGTGCTTGAGCACCGGCAGGACTCGACCTTGCAGGGCATGGCCGATGTCGGGCGCTTCCACGATCGCGTCCGGTTCGTTGTCGAAGATCTGCTCGAGGTCGTAAAGCACCGCACGAGACCCGCTACCGCCCCACGCGGCGCGTTTTCCGAGCGGGTGCAGCTTCTGAGCCGGATAGCTCAGACCGCGTTCGGGGTCGGTGATCTGCGAGTCGGAGGCCATCGCGATCCCGTCAGCGCAGCGGATGGCGAGTACGACGGTCATCGCGGCAGTTTCGACGGCATATGCCGATCGTCTCACGCCGCCCGGGTCAGTAGGTCGCGCAGGACGGCCGCATGGCTTCCGTCGACGTCGCGGGTTGCGGTCGTGAGCACCACCGGACCTTCGGCCGCCAGGCCGCGCAGTTCGTCGAGCGCCTGCGCAGCCTCCTCGGTTTCCAGTTCGGCCGTGTAGCGGGCGACGAACTCGTCGAACCGTTCCTGCCGGTGCGCATACCAGCGCCGTAGCTCGGTCGACGGCGCCACCGCCCGCAGCCACCGGCCAACCCGCGGATCGTCCTTGCGAATTCCTCGCGGCCACAGCCGGTCCACCAGAACCCGGGTGCCGTCGTGGTCGCCCGGCGGGTCATAGACCCGTGCAACCTCGACGCTTGGCCGGCCACCCATGCGGTGAGATGGTAGGGGCATGGCGGTGGACCGAGTGGCGGATCTGCAGCGATGGCAGGACTCCGGCGCCATCTGGGAAGTGCGGATGCGACGCGAAGGCAGTGTGACCGTCGCGCTGCTGCGCTGCGACGGCGGCGAGGAGGTCGACGTGTTCACCTCCGAGGACCCGCGGCTGCTCGCGTTCATCGGCGAGCGTCGAAGCAGTGAAGACTGACGTCATCGACGCTGTGCGCGGACCAGGTCGGCGAACGCGGCGGCCGCGGCGTCCACGCCGTCGAGATCCTCGGTAGCGACGAGGTCCAGCAGCAGGCCGCGGGCCACTGCGAGGCCGAGCCGCATCATCGCCGGGTCAGCCGTGCCACTCGGATTTCGCGACAGCCAGTCCTCGACCGCGGCAGGCAGCATCCGCGCGAACGGTTGCTCGCCCTGCACTCCCCGCGCGTAGCACTCGAAGAACAGCCGCTCGAACGGGCGGAGATCGGGCCTTCGTAGATTGGCCCACATCGCCGCGATGGCCTCGGCGGGATCGACCGGCAAGTCGTGGGCCAGCGCCATCTGGCGTCGCTCGACCTCGCCGACGATCGCCAACAGCAGTTCGTCACGCGACCCGAAGTGGTGCAGCAGCATGCGATGACTGGTGCCGACCGCGGCGGCGAGATCACGAAGCGGCCGGTCGCCGATGCCGTTGCGCGCGACCTCCGCGACGAGCCCGTCGAGCAGTTCCTGCCGACGCCGGGCGTCAGGCGGACGGGCCATCAAGCCGGTGCAGTTGCTCGCAGCGCGCCTTCAAACCCTCGGCCTCGAGGTCGAGGTAGCGCTTCGTCATCGGCCGCATCAGCGACCCGACCAGCGCTCCGACCGGACCTCGTTGTTCGAGCCGTTGATGGATACGCGTACACGCCCGCGAGTCGGCACTGACGGGGCTGACGTGGTGGCGGGCCACCGTGAGCCCGCCCGGCGAGCGCTGCACCCATGTCCACGAGACACCGGGCGTCACCTCGGTGACTTCCCAGACCAACTTCGGCATCCGTGGTTGCTTGATCTCGAACCTGTTGCCCACGGACAACTCCCGGCTGTCCAACGCCACAAGTCGGGTCACCGAGGCGGTCCACTCCGGCCAGCGCTCGACATCGCTGAACACGTCCCATACGACGGCGGCTGGTGCGTCGATCTCGGCGCCACACTCGGTAATCATGTACCAAATGGTACATCCACTGCGTCACCGCGGGAAGTGCCTATCCGCGCGTGCGGCAAGATTGCCTGGACATGACCCTCAGCGACCGCCCCGCGACCCGTCGGTGGCACATCCTCCGACTCGTGCTGTTCGCGGCGTTCCTGCTCGGGCTGTTCTACCTGGTCGCCGTTTCCGGCGCGGTCGACGTCGACCATGTCCGCCGCACAGTGGCCTCCACGGGCGCCATCGCACCGCTGGTCTACGTCGTGGTGTCGGGGCTGCTGGGCGCAGTGTTCGTGCCCGGGCCGATCCTCGCCGCCGCCAGCGGGGTGCTGTTCGGCCCGGTTGTGGGCACGTTCACCACCCTCGGCGCGACGGTCACCACCGCGTGCGTCACCAGCCTGATCGGCAGGCGGGCCGGACGCGACAGCGCGCGCGCACTCCTCGGCGAGGAGCGAGCAAGGAGGCTCGACGATCTCATCGCGCGGGGCGGGTTGTGGGCCGTCGTCGGCCAGCGCTTCGTTCCGGGCATCTCCGACGCGCTCGCGTCCTACGCCTTCGGCGCGTTCGGAGTTCCGTTGTGGCAGATGGCCGTCGGCGCGTTCATCGGGTCCGTCCCACGCGCATTCGTGTACACGGCGCTGGGGGCGTCGATCGCGGATCTGTCGTCACCGCTGGCGTTCACGGCGATCGCGGTGTGGTGCGTCACCGCCATCGCCGGTGCGTTCGCCGCACACCGGGGCGTGCGGAGTTGGCGCAGACGCGATCGGCGCAGCGACGACGAACCGGCACCCGAAGCGGAGGACTCCTAGTCCGGAAGCGTCGCGCTGCCGGGCGGCGGGGAAAGCTGCCAGGTGTCGCAGGCCATCGCGAGCATCGCGTAGGTGCCGACGACGAAGATCAACTCCATCGCCTGGTGGGTACCCAGTTCGTCGACGAGACCCCGCCACCTGTCGGGGGTAGCGCGGCCGCGGGCGAGCAACTCGTCGGTCGTCTCGAGCACCAGCCGGTCCACTCCGTCGAACTCGGCGTTACCGCGGGCGATCCGGGCGATCTCGTCATCCGACAAGCCACCCGCCTTGGCGATCTTGACGTGCTCGCCCCAGAAGAACGACGAGCGCCGCGCATGGGCGAGCCGCAGCACGGCCAGCTCGCGCAATCGCAGCGGCAGCTCGCCGCGCTGAAGCAGAAACGCGTTGTAACCCAGGAACTTACGCGCCATCTTCGGGTGCCGGGCCAGCACGCCGATGATGTCGAAGTTGAGCGGATCCCTGGGCTCTCCCGAGCCGGCCCGTGGAACGTCGTCGCCTGGAACGCCCATCAGTGCGCCGACGGCGGCATACTCGTCGTCGCCCCATTCCTCGGCGGTCAGCGGCGTCAACAGCGGATGGCCGATCGCGTCTTGCGTCATGTCACCTCTCGTCGTCTTGGCGGTGCAACTCCGCGAGTGCGTGAATCTGCTCGAGGTAGTGCCCGAGCGACCGGTGGACGAACCGCGCGGACACGGTCGTGGTGCCCGCATCCACCATCTCGCGCAGCGTCTTTCGAGTCCCATCGGGGTCGTCGACCGGGTCGAGCGGGCGGTCGGCGGCCAGCACGACCTCGAAGCCGGGCGGTATCTCGCGCGCCTTGAGCCACTCCCTTGCGGTCGCGACCGAGATGCCGAACGGCGCCCAGCCCTCTGCGAGCGTGAGTGCCCGCCGCAGCGACCGTTTGGTCCGGCCGCCCACCCAGATCGGCAGGTGGGGTTGCAGTGCGCATGGGTCGACGATGAGCCCGCCGAACGAGTAATACTCCCCGTCGTAGGAGGGCTCGTTGCTCGCCAGGGCGGCGCGCAAGGCACGCAGCGCGTCGTCGGCGCGGGGACCGCGATCCTCGAACGGCGCGCCGAGGAGTTCGAACTCCTCCTTGAGTGAGCCCACGCCGACTCCGAGGATGAGACGGCCGTGGCTGACGTGATCCAGTGTGCCGTAACGCTTCACAATGGCCAGCGGATGATGGTATCCAAGCACTAACGTCATCGTGGCGAGCCGGATCCGTTCAGTGCGGGCGGCTACGAAACCGAGAGTCGCCAGCGGATCCCAATACCTGGCACCGCGCCGCCCGGCCTCCGATGCCGGGATGCCGATGTGCTCGCTGCAGGTGAGGTGGTGGTAACCGAGCCTGTCGGCCGCTTCGGCGACGCGGCCGATGTCCCCTACTCCTGCGTCGCGCTCCCACGTCAACGCCGCCCCGGCGACGTTGGTGACGACCGGTGTCGCGATGCCCAGCTTCAATTCAGTGGCTCTTCGCCCGCCAGGATGGTCCGGTGCATCAGGCGACCGCTGTCGGCGGCGTAGGGCAGGGCGCGGTGCATGGTGCCGGTGTTGTCCCAGATCAACAGATCGCCGACTTCCCACTCGTGGCGATAGACGTATCGCGGTTGGGTGGCCCAATCACGAAGCCGGGCAAGAAGAGCGCGGCTCTGTTCGATGGAGATGCCGACCACGTAGTCGGCTGTCGCGCCGAGCAGCAGCGACTTGCGACCGGACTGGTGCGTCCACACGATGGGGCACGCCTTGGTCGGGGACTTCTGCCAGAACGCGATCTCGTCGTAGCTCATCTCGGGTGTGACATAGTACTGAGATCGCTCGGCGCTGTGCACGACCCGAAGATCGGCGATCAGATCCTTGTCGGATTGCGGTAAATCGTCGTATGCAGCGTAGGTGTTGCAGAACTCTGTATCGCCCCCGGTATCAGACAGTTTCATGGCTCTGAGCAACGTCGCCAAATTCGGATAGGGCTGCAGGGAGCCGTCGAAGTGCCAGAACAGCGAGCCCTTCAAGTATTTCGCGCGTTGGTTGACGTTCTCGTCGAGCGAGATCTTGTAGATCCCCTCCTCGCCCTCGTTGGCCACCACGGTGCCCAACGTTGCGGCGATCGCGACCTGTTGCTCGTCGCTGATGTGCAACCCGCGGAAGAACACCACGCCGCGTTGTTCCAGTGTGTCCCTGATCTTCTCGGCGGCGCGACCGCTCAGCAGGGTGTCAAGGTCGGTTCTGATCTCGCTGCCGATCCTCGGGGTAAGGTCGACGACGTCCAGTTGTGCGGAGGTCAGGCTCACTCAGCTCACCCTCGTCAGTATCGTGTTGGCCGAATGTTTGACTCGCGGTTGGTTCCACAGCTCGACCGCGAGTGAGACCGTGATCAGCGAGTAGAGCAGGTTGCGCAGGTTGGCGACGTCTTCAGGCAGCGGCTCGGCGTAGTCGAACTTGTCGACGTAGGCAAGAGCTTCCTCGGCGTAGGGGAAGATCTCGTCGTAGAAGGCCCGGATCTGTTCCATGGAACTGCTGACCCGCTTGACGTAGCGCGCGTGGCCGTCCTCGATGGCCCATTCGGGCACGAGGTGTTCGAGGTGCGAGAACCCCGGCGGCAGAGTCGTGTTCATCGCATCGCCTTCTGCTCTTCGCCGGCCTCGACGTAATCGCCAACGACCTTGTGGAAGTGGCGAAGCAGGATCTCCTCGTCGTTCATCGTGAAATGGGTGAGCGCGCCGCTGTTCAGCATGGCCTGCAGACCCTCCGACGGGCTGGCGTCCTCGAGGATGATGTCGTTGAGGAACGTGACCGTCAGCTCCTGGCCCAGCCGCTCCCTGTGCGTTCTCGGCGGCTGGTAATAGGCCTCGGTTTCGAAGATGTGCGAGTGCGGTCCGGTGGGCCAGTGCGTATGGACGGTGAATCCGGACGCACCGAAGATCAGCACGAAGTTCGGGAAGAACTGGAACGAGTCGAAGCCGTACTTCTCCGATCGTGTGGGGTTGATACCGGCAGGCATCGGCCCGCGGTCGGCTTTCTTGTTCCACGGCCCGGCCGCGCTGGCCTCGAAGACACACTCGATCGGCTTGGAGTACGGCGTCTTGCGGGATGGTTCACCGGAGAACGAGAACATCCGGTGCGGGCCTTTGAGTCGGTAGGCCAAAGCGTCGGTGAACGGATTCGGTTGGTCGAACGCGTCGCGGGCCTCCGCGGTGAGCGCGCCGAACGAGGACGCGTGAAGGTAGGGCCCGTGATAGCTCTCGGCGAACCCGTCGAGGAAAATCTTCCAGTTGCACTGCAGTTCGGCCTTGAGCTTGTAGACCTGATGCGGGCCGGCGAACGGGTACCCCTCGATCTCATGCGCCAGCTCGCCCAGGAAATCGCGGACCGTTTCGGTGTTGTGCGGGTTGAGGTTAATGAAGATGAAGCCCTCCCACACCTCGCACTGGATGGCGGGCACCCGGCAGCTGTCCGCGTCGAAGTCGAGCAGCAGATCCTTGCGGGTGGCCGCGTGCAGTGAGCCGTCGAGCTTGTAGCGCCATCCGTGGAAGCGGCAGTACAACAGCGGTGCGCGACCTTCGACCTCCTGGAACGGGTCGTCCTCCCACAGCATCTTGTTGCCCCGGTGCGGGCAGATGTTGTGAAACGCCCGGACCACACCGTCCTTGCCCCGCACGACGATCACCGAGGTGTTGAGGAACGTCAGCTCGCGGGTGAAGTAGCTGCCCGACTTGGGCACACGCTCGATACGACCCATGTAGAGCCACGTCTTCTTGAAGACGTGCTCGCGTTCCTTTTCGTAGAACTCCTCGGAAACGCAGTCCTGAAGCGACACCGGACCACGACCCAGCTCGGGGTAGGCGTCGGTCCAGTGTCCGCTCGCGGGTTTGGTCACCAGGCTGTCGTGACTCAACGGTCTCTCCTGCGTCGGGCTGAAGACGGTAGGGGTGAAGGTACCGCCGCCGATATGGCCGAAACAGTCCCGCGAGCGCAACACCCTGTTGCATATTTGGAACACCGCAGATGGAAAGAACGATACAGCCATGGAACAGAACCTGCCCTTCGACGTCGACGCCCTGCTGATCTTCGGCAAAGTGGTGGAGAACCGAAGCCTGTCGAAGGCGGCCGCACTGTTGGGAATGCCGAAGTCGACCGTCAGCCGCAAGCTGACCAGGCTGGAGTCCGACCTGGGCATCAAGCTGATGCGCAAGAACACCCACCAGCTCACCGTCACCGATCTCGGCGAGCAGGTGTACGCCCACGCGGCCAACATCCTGACCGAGGCCAACGGTGTCCGCGCGCTCGTCGAGGGCAGCAGACAGGAGCCGCAGGGCGAACTGCGGGTGGCGATCCCGGTCTTCGTCGGCATCGACTACGCCTCCCGCGTCGGTGCGGCGTTCCTGCAGCACTATCCGAATTCGCAGCTGGACATCCGCCTGGTCGACCGGGTCGTCGACCCGGTCCGTGACGGATTCGACGTGGTGTTCAGCACCGGACCGCTACAGGACTCCACGCTGATCGCGCGCAAGGTCTTCGACCTCGAGCTGTTCTTGTGCGCATCACCGGATTTCCTTGCCGGACTGCCCGAACCGGTCCGCGACCCCGCCCAGTTGAACACGCTTCCGTTCATCGACTTCGGCTTCGGCGGACCTCGCAAGCTGATGGTCACCGGGAAGGCCGGCCTGCGCGAGCTGACACCACCAGTCCGGGCGCGCGCCAACAACTTTCAGGTGTGTAAGCAGTACATCATGCAAGGCCTCGGGGTCGGTGCGATGCCCACCCAGATCATCTGCACCAACGAGCTGCGCGAGGGCACCCTCGTCCCGGTGTTACCCGAGTGGCGCCTCGAGTCGCTCGACGTGCACATGATCTATCCGTTCGAGTTGTCCTTCTCCACCCTCATCAGCGCGTTCTACGAGACGGCATGCGAGATCATCGTCGAGAACACCGCGCGCCAGTAAACGCGATCGTCGCCGGTGCGCCGCGGGTCACACTTCGCCGCCCGCGACGGGTCTCGAGCGGCACCAGATCCAGCGGTTAGCGTTTACGCCGGTCGCAGCCGGGTAGCCCCGCACCCAACTGGGTTGGGAGTAGGCATGCTGATGGTCGCCGGCGCCACGGAAACGGGCGTGAATCGTGGCAGTGAAGCCGTGCTGGCTCGCTCGGCGATCATGCGGGGGCTGGCGCCCGCGGACAAGCCGGCTGTAATCGACCGATTCGACTACGCCCGGTTCGGGCAGGGTGAGTGCATATACCCCGAAGGCCAACCCGATCACCGCCTCTACGTCGTCATCGACGGCAAGGTCAAGATCGGCTGGCGGTCGGCGGAGTTCCCCGAGAAACTGCTCTCCGTCCTGGGCCCCTCGGAGATCTTCGGCGCCGAGTCGATGTTCGATTGCGGACCTCGCACCGGTTCGGCCACGGCGCTCACGGCGGTGCTCGTCGCTGTCATCGACCGTGATGCGTTGCACGACTGCCTCGATGGCAACCCCCACATCACCGAGCAGCTGATGCGCCTTCTGGCGCGAAACCTACGACGCGCCGAAGACCTGATCACCGACCTCAACTTCACCGACGTTCCCGGCCGGATCGCCAAGCAACTCCTTCACCTCGCGCAGCGATTCGGTGTCCGACAGGACCGGCAATTGCGCCTCGACCACGGTCTCACTCAAGCGGAGATAGCCCAATTGGTCGGCGCATCAAGGGAATCGGTCAACAAGGCGTTGTCGGAATTCGTCCAGCGTGGCTGGATCACCGTCTGCGGTAAGAGCCTGGTGATTCACCAGACCGAACTCCTCGCCCGCCGGGCACACTGACGCGCGAGCAAACTCTTTCGCGGCCGCGGGCGTTGTAACGACCATCTGTGGGTAACCACAAAGGCATGGACCCCGACACGTTGGTGGCGATGGCAGGATTGACGGCGCTGGGCGCCGCGGTGTTCACAGGCGCGATTTGGGACAGCCCGCTCGTCTCTGCACCCGCGCGGCTCGGCAGGCAGCAGCGCACCTATGGTAAGCACGCCATGCCCGTCAGCACACCCAGAAAAGCGCGAGAGTTCGCCGGTTGACCACGGGAGCGCCCATCGACGGCTACGCTGGACGAAGGTGCCCGATAGGCGAGGTTTCGACGAACCGTTTGGAAGGGTAAACCGCAGCAGCCACAGGTTCAGATCCGAGCCGTGTGATCCATACGGCAGGGTCGGGAGTTAGGAGCCTGTGTGGTGTCAGAGGCGATTTCTGAGTACGCAGACGTGACGGAGATGTTCCGCCGCCTCAAAGCGCTCGACGAAGGATCACTTCCCTACCGGCGCCAGCGCGAGGCGATCGTCGACCGGACGTTGCCACTGGCCGACCATGTCGCGCGTCGCTACCGCAACCGCGGTGAGCCGATCGACGACCTGGTGCAGGCGGCGCGGGTCGGCCTGGTCAACGCGGTCAACCGCTTCGACCCCGACAACGGCGCCGACTTCCTGTCCTTCGCGATCCCGACCATCATGGGCGAGGTACGCCGCCACTTCCGCGACTACGGCTGGGCGGTCAAGGTTCCGCGCAGGCTCAAGGACCTCCAGGGGCAGTTGGTGAAGGCCCGCGCGGAGTTGTCGCAGCAAATCGGGCGCGCGCCGACGCCGTCCGAAGTCGCAGCCCACCTCGGCATCGAACGTGAAGCAGTGATGGAAGCGACGATCGCCAGTAGCAACTACTCCACGCTGTCGACGGATGTCCAGGCCTCGGCCGACGACGAGTTCCGCTCGGTCGGTGACACCCTCGGCGACATCGACCCCAACATCGACAAGGTGGTCGATCTCGAGACCGTACGGCCGTTGATCGCTGCGCTACCCGAGCGAGAAAGGACCGTGTTGGTGCTGCGCTTCTTCGAGAGCATGACGCAAACCCAGATCGCCGAACGGATGGGCTATTCGCAGATGCATGTGTCGCGCCTGCTCGCACAGGCCCTTCGCAGGCTCCGCGAGCAGGTCCGTGAACCCGGCACCGACGGTGTGGAGGTCGAGGGAACCGCGCAGCGTCGGCGACGCCGGTCTCCTGTCGCGACGGCGCCTCACCTCAAGCGGGGCGCCTGAGACGGATCAGCGCGGCGCGAAGACGGGTACGACTACGGTCTCGCCGTTGAGATCCTGACGTTCGAAGCGCACCGCGACCGGAAGACCGACGTGCACCGAATCAGGTTCGCAGTCCACGATATTGGCTGCGATGCGCAGGCCAGGTTGTTCGTCGAGTTCGACGATCGCAATGACGTAGGGCAGCGGGACAGCCGGATTGAACGGCTGGTGGTTGACGGTGTAGGTGAACACCGTGCCGAGCCCCGATACCGGTCGAGCGGTGACTCGTCCTCCGCAGTCGGGACAGTCCGCGGTCGGCGGAGACACCCACAATTGGCAACGCTCACAACGGGTGATCAGCAGTTGCCCATCTCGTCCCCCGGTCCAGAAGGCGCGATTGTGCTTGTCGAGAGCCGGCAGCATCCTGGCGGCGTTGGCAGGTGACACGTCGTCGGACACGTCTAGGAAAGTACAGTCTGCAGCGGGCGGTATCACAGAGATCTCCCGTGACGGGGCGTTTTCAGGAGCACGAGGGCGAGGCGGTGGCCGGTTGAGCACGTTCGAGAAGGACGCCATCATCAGCGGGCTCGGCATCTCCCGTATAGGGCGTCGCACCGGGATCCCCGGGATCGATCTGACGATGGAGGCGGTGCGCGCCGCCGTCGCCGATGCCGGCCTCACGCCCGATGACATCGACGGCATAGTCACGTTCGGGGATACGCCGCTGCCCGAAGTCATTGGGGCGCTGGGCGGTCCGGCTGTCGACCAGGGCTACGGTTTCCCGACCGGCGGCGTGCTGACCCCGGCGATGTCGGCGATGGTGGCGGTCTCCGAGCGGCGCGCGCGGCACGTGGTGGTGTATCGGACCGTGCAGATGCTCGGCGGAACGATGACGCAGACACCGCCCAGCTCCGAGCCGAACCCGCTGGCGAACCCACCCGTCGAACCCCGCGCCCTCGGGTCCAGTCGCAAGCTCGGACCGTTCGGCGACATCGACGAACTACTGGCCGCGCACGCCTACTCTGCGGCCAACTGGCTGGCCATGCACTGCCGTCGGCATATGGAGCTGTACGGAACCACCAAGGAACAACTGGGCTGGCTGGCGATCAACAGCAGACGCAATGCCGGGCTGAATCCCCTTGCCGCGTACCGTGACCCGATGACCATGGCGAACTACCTGGCTGCCCGGCCGGTGTCCACACCGTTCGGGCTGTATGACTGCGACGTGCCCATCGATGGCTCGATTGCGTTCGTGATCTCTCACGCCGAGTACGCGCGAGACTGCCCACAACCACCGGTGGCGGTGGAAGCCGTTGGCGGCGCGTATGGCTCGGGAGGCTGGTTTCACCGCGACGATTTTCCGAAGATGGCGTCGACCGACGCGGCCGCCGAGATGTGGTCGCGCACAGATCTGACACCCTCGGACGTCGATCTCGCCGAGCTCTACGACGGCTTCACTTTTCTGACGTTCGCATGGCTGGAGGCACTGGGTTTCTGCGCGGACGGCGAGGCGGGTTCGTTCGTCGAAGGTGCGACGCGCATCGCGCTCGACGGCGAACTGCCACTCAACACTTACGGAGGACAGTTGTCGGCGGGGCGGATGCACGGCTATTGGCTGCTACACGAGGCGTGTCTTCAGCTGCGCGGGCAGGCCGGTGACCGGCAGGTGTCGCGCCGGCCCGAAGTGGCTGTCGCCGCGGCAGGGGGCGGGCCGATCGCCGGCTGCCTGCTGTTGACCCGCTGAGGTCAGTCCTCGGCGCGTGGGGGCCGGCGCAGAGCGCCCCACAGCCCGACCCCGATGCCGATGACCGCCCCGCCGAGGCCGATGACCCGCTGAGAGCGTCTCATCTCGTGGTGCACGCTCGAGCCGCCCAGCAGGTCGGCCGCATCGGCGCCGCCCGAGGCCAGGAACCAGCCTCTTGTGTCGCGGCCCCGCAGTGCGGATGCCAGCAGCAGCCCGCCGATGAGCGCGTCGCGGTAACCCATTGAGCGCAGAAGCAACTGCGTCGTCGGCACCGGCTCGTCCGGATCACCCCACAGCCGGTTGGCCCGAAGCGGGTCGACCAGAAACGACACACCGGACGCGAAGCGGATGCTGCCGGCAACGAGCGCGGCGCGGTCGTAGGACATGGCCGCAGCCTAGGCCGCGGCGGTGTGCGACGAGCTCGTTTTGCGGCCGAGTGGTACTCAGCCGACCGCGAACAGCTCGAGCTGAATGTTGTCGGGGTCGCGAAACACCACGGTCGCAAACGGAAACGGCTCGTCGGCCGCACGGACACCGGAGTGTTCGATACCGAGTTCGTCGAGCCGTCGCGTCCACGCGTCCAATTCGTCTCGTGACGCCACGTTCAACGCCACGTGGTCCAAACCGGTTCGGGCTTCGTCGAATTGGTTTCCGTCGTTGCCGGTGTTGGTGTGCAGCCCGATTACGACGCCGGAGCGCGGATCGATCAGCAGTTCGCCGTAGCCGGTGTCCTCGCGTTCGTAGTGGGGGAATTTCATCGGCAACCGGTCCGCTCCTAGCAGCCGTTGATACCACGCCAGGCTGGCCTCGAGGTCGGTCACCGTGATGGAGATGTGGTGGATGCCGGTGATACCCGGGACGTCGTCGCTCATCGGATCTCCTGTTCGTTTCGCGCCGGCTCCAGTCGGCCGTCACACCACCGTAGGCAGAAGCGTCGGATCACCTGCCGTGAGTTGCGAAGAACTGCCCACTCGACTGGGAGGCGTCGAACGGAGCGAAGAAGCCGCCGGGCCAGACGTGGCCTCCGCCGTCGATCTGGACGAACACCACCTCGGTTCCGCCAGAACATCCGGCGGCGACGAACCGGTGGACGTTGCCCTGCACCTCCTCGACCGGTGCGGGGCAGCCGTCGATCTCACGCCAGCGCTGCGCCATCGCCGGTGCCGACACGATGTCGCTGGGCCCTCCGCGGCCCACCATCGGGCCGCCGGTGAACGGCACCACGGGATCGGCGGTTCCGTGCACCGCCAACACCGATACGGGCTGCGACGGCGCGCAGGGGAAACCTGACGCCAGCGTGCCGGCGACCGGTGCCGCGGCGGCGAAGACATCCGCGCGTTCGCACGCCAGCCGCGAGGCCATGAAGCCGCCCGCCGAGGTTCCGGTCACGAAGACGTGGCCGGCGTCGACGCCATACTCCTCGCGCAGCCGTTCGGCGAGTGCGACCAGGAACCCGACGTCGTCGACGCCCTGGCGGTCCGGTACTGAGGCGCCGCGGCCGTCGGCCCAGCTCATATCGACGCCGTCGGGATAGGCGACGACGAACCCGTACTGATCGGCGATCGCGTTGTAGTTGGTGGCTCCGGCCTGCGCCGGTCCGGTCATCCCTGCGCCGTGCAGGTTGAGCACCAGCCCGGCGGGGCGGTCGAGGCCGGGCGGGGCGTGCACCGTGTAGGTGCGGTTCAGCCCGCCGATCGTCAACGCGCCCGCCACATCGCCTCCGGGGAACGCCGAAGCCTGTCCCCCGCCGAAGCCGAACAGCAGACACAGCGCCGCCAGCACGACCGCCGTTCGTGTGAGGAGCGAGGCCGCGGGCCCCCCGCGATGAGCACCTCTCAGATGAGCCGATAGCCCCGCCATCGTTCGTCCCCCTTTCGAACAGTCACCCCGCGCGAACGTAAACCACCGTCGCTTGCTGTGTTCACCTTTTATCCCGGGTCGGCCGTATGCATGCGTTTGGCCGCAAAGTCGCCGGGTATCTCGTGCGGAACCTTTTCCGGATGCCTATCGAGGATCGGACAGGTTTGGTTACGTCACAGCTCACGTCGAGTCCCGCGGTCGCACGCCTTCATCAATGGCCCACGACGGTTGCGAAGTCGCTCACCGGAACGCTTCTGTTCATCGCGGACCGCGCCGCCGAGGAGGTCGGCGTCTCAGCCGGCGCCGACGTCACCCTGCTGACCACGAGTGGGCGCCGAATCACGTCGGTCGCCACCGATCCCGCCGCCGACCGGCTCAACGCGTTGTTCGACAGATATCACGAAAACCGCGGCGCAACAGCGTGGTTCATGCAGACGGCGGTACAGGCGACCGGCTCACCCGAGGCCGAGCGGTGGCCGGAGTGGATTGGGCAGGCGGCCGAGGTCGGAGCCAACAGCGTGCTGTTCGCGCCGCTGCGGACATGCTCGACCGCTACGCCTGCGATGCCGCCATCCTCATCGACGAAACCCAAAGCGCGTAAACGCAGTTCCTGCGGGGTGCCGTGCGCAAGCGCTGACGTCAGCGACGCGTCGCTGCCCGGGCCCCCAGATACAGCGCCGCGCCCACCGCGATCAGTATCGCGGCGAAGAGCCAGACCTTGGCCGTCTGCTGGGTCAGCAGCAGCACACAGGACGCCACTCCCAGCACCGGCACGGCCGTCCAGACCCGGAAATGCGGGTGATCGACCGGGTCGCGACGGAGCACCAGCACCGCGATGTTCGTCGAGATGAAGACGATCAACAGCAGCAGCACCACGGTCTCGGCGAGCGTCGACAGATCGCCCAGGAGGCTCAGCACCATGGCGACGACGGTGGTCGCGACGATCGCCGTCCACGGCGTGCGTCTCTTCGGCAACACGCGACCGAGCACGCTGGGCAGCAGGCCGTGTTCGGCCATGCCGTAGGTGAGCCTGCTGGCCATGATCATCGTCAGCAGCGCGCCGTTGGCGACGGCGACGAGCGCGATCGCGCTGAAAACCCAGTCGGGGACGCCGACGTCGGCCGCCGCGACCACGTCAAGCAACGGTCCCGAAGACTTCGCGAGGTCCGCGGCGGGCAGGGCGATCGCACTCGCCACACCGACCAGCGCGTAGAGCACACCCGCGGTGATGAGGGCGCCGAACAGCGCCGTGGGATAAACCTTGCTCGGATTGCGAATCTCCTCGGCCACGTTCGCCGATGTCTCGAAGCCGACGAACGAGTAGTACGCGACGATCGCTCCACTGAGAATCGCCAACGCCGGCGTGGCGCCCTCGGGAAACTCGGCGACGCGGCTGACATCGCCCCGCCCGCCGCCGACCATCATCGACACCGCGATGACGACGATCAGCAGACCGGTCAGCTCGATCACCGTCATCACAACGTTGCTCTTGACCGACTCGCTGATCCCCCGCGCGTTGAGGCATCCGATCAATGCCAGGAACACGATGGCCGCTGGTACGGCCGGAACATCGATGAACGTCGTGAGATAGTCGCCGGCGAAGGCGAGCGACAGACCGGCTGCGCTGGTCACCCCCGCGGCGAGCATGCAGAAGCCCACCAGGAATGAGATCACCGGTCGACCGAACGCCCGCTCCGCGAAGACCGCCGCACCGCCCGCCTTCGGATACTTGGTGACCAGTTCCGCGTACGAGCCGGCGGTGAGCAGTGCCAGCAGGAGCGCCAGCAGAAGCGGCGCCCACAGCGCACCGCCGACATCGCCGGCGAGAACGCCCATCAGCGCGTAGATCCCGGCGCCGAGCACGTCGCCGAGGATGAACAGGAACAGCAGCGGCCCGGTGATCTTGCGTTTGAGCTTGCCGTCCGTCGTCTCGTCGGGTTCGCCGGTGTGCGCTTCGGCCGGTGAGGTCATGCCGGTCTTGATACCCCACGCGACCGGTAAACATTCCGCACCGGTCGGCGCGGCTTGTGTGTGGAAACGTTCGCCCGGTGGCTGTTGCGATTTGTGGTTGGTTGCCGGTGGGCGGTGACAGGTTGGTGGTACAGGTTGGTGGTGTGGCCCCGGTTGAAGTACCCCAGGTTTTGTTCCTACTCGGTTGCGAGGGCCGGGGTTGGCTGGCTCGCAGGTTGTGAGGTGCCGGTG
>NZ_LQIR01000030.1:0-35341 GCF_001499925.1 Mycobacterium lehmannii | reverse complement strand
ACCCACGAACATGGGTGAGTGGGGCCCCGGCCCGCAACCCCCGACTCAACGCCGACGGTCACCTATACCGTCTAGCCGGCCGTGAGGCGCTGAGCGGCCGCCGATATCCGCTCGTCGGTCGCGGTCAACGCGATCCGCACGTGTTTGGTCCCGCGGGCGCCGTAGAACTCGCCGGGTGCGACGAGGATGCCGCGCTGCGCGAGCCAGGCGGCGGTGTCACGGCAAGGCTCCCCGCGCGTCGCCCACAGGTACAACCCGGCCTCGGAGTCTTCGACGGTCAGTCCGGCCGCACGCACGGCGGGCAGCAGGGTCTCGCGCCGTTTCTCGTAGCGGGCCCGCTGCTCGCGTTCGTGCTCGTCGTCGTCGAGAGCGGCGACCATCGCGCCCTGCACCGGCGTCGGCACCATCATTCCGGCGTGTTTGCGAACCGCCAGCAACTCCGCGACGACGCTCGGGTCTCCCGCGACGAAACCGGCCCGGTACCCGGCCAGCGACGACGTCTTGGACAGCGAATGCACGGCCAGCAGCCCGGTATGGTCCCCGTCGCAGACCGACGGATGCAGCACCGACAGCGGTTGGGCGTCCCAGCCCAGCCCGAGGTAGCACTCGTCGGAGGCGACAAGGACACCGCGCTCGCGCGCCCAGCCGACCACCTTGCGCAGGTGGTCGACGCCGAGCACCTTGCCCGTCGGGTTGCTCGGCGAGTTCAGGTACACCAGGGCGGGGGTCTGCGGACCGAGTTGGGTCAGCGAATCGGCCCGCACGATCCGCGCGCCCGCCAGCCGCGCGCCGACGTCGTACGTCGGGTACGCGAGCTCAGGCGCGACCACAGCGTCGTCGGGACCCAGCCCCAACAGCGTCGGCAACCAAGCAATGAGCTCTTTGGTGCCGATCACCGGCAGCACGGCGTCGGGCGACAGGCCCGTGATGCCGTAGCGCCGCGCCAGCGCGTTCACCGCCGCTTCTCGCAGTGCGGGGGTGCCTGCGGTGGTCGGGTAGCCGGGCGCGGCGCTGGCCGCCGTCAGCGCTTCGCGGATGACCGGCGCCACCGGGTCCACCGGGGTGCCCACGGACAGGTCGACGATGCCGTCGGGGTGCGCTCGAGCCAGCGCGGTCACGTCGGCCAGGCTGTCCCAGGGAAACGCCGGCAGCGATGCGCTACGGGGCTGTCGCGCCGCTCGGCTGCGCTGCGCGGGCGGCGGCATACTGCGCCCTGCGTGAGCCGTTATCAGTCCTCACCTTGCGGCGGCATGCTCTTGACCGGCTCCGGGTCGTTGTCGGTCTGGCCCACCTTCGACGCGCCACCGGGCGAGCCCAGTTCGTCGAAGAAGTCGGCGTTGATCTGCGTGTAGCTGCTCCACTGATCGGGCACGTCGTCTTCGTAGTAGATGGCCTCGACGGGGCACACCGGTTCGCAGGCACCGCAGTCCACGCACTCATCCGGGTGGATGTAGAGCATGCGAGCGCCCTCGTAGATGCAGTCGACTGGGCATTCCTCGATACACGCCTTGTCTTTGACGTCGACACAGGGTTCGGCAATGACGTACGTCACCGTGTTCTCCTCAAGGTCTCCTCGATCTCCTGTCCGGTGGGCTGCCGTACGGGGTGGCCATCCAAGCTCAGCCGCAAGTATCCGTGGTTGATACCTGGACGGTCGTCTCAGTGTGCCCTAACTTTCACGCGCACCCCCGTTAAGGGTTGCGCGTGGTTACTGATACTAAACGTCGCACATACAACTGCCTAGCAGACACCCCCTCAGTCCGACCGCACGGGGCGACCACCTTGCTATACCTGCGTGATGGAACGTTGCGCCCCGCCCGTCGACAAGACGGCCGTCCTCCACGTCCGACAACTGACCGCAGCCGAGGTCGACGCCGTACGCGCCTCTAAACGGGTGTTCAAGGAGAGCGCGTGGGACGAGTGGCGAACCACGCAGCCGCTCGGCTTCGAGGGGCCGAATGAGCGGTTCGAGGTCGGCGTCGACTTCGCGACCGATCTGGTATCGGTGCCGGGCGTGGTGGCCTGGTTCGTGCCCCGCGCCGGGCGTTATGCGCGCGCAGCCGTCCTCCACGACTACCTGTGGCGCTTTCCGGAGCGCACGGGGTGCGACCGTAGGACCGCCGACTACCGCTTTCGCCTGCAGATGCAGCGCGACGGCGTGAGCCTGCTGCGGCGCTGGATCATCTGGGCGACTGTGCGGCTGTCCGCGATCCTGCAGGGCAAGGGCGGCGCCGGCTGGTGGAGAGATCTGCCGGGCGCCCTGCTTCTGGTGCTGCTGGTCGCGGCGCCGATCGTCGTCGTGCCCGCGTTGGTGATCGTGGTGGCGACGGTGGTGTTCTGGCTTCTCGAGTCAGTCGTCGCGCTGGTGGTGCCCGACGAGGCACCACCCGCGCTGCAGTTCAAGACCTGACCGGGTCAGGCCTGCTTGAGGGCCTCGATCTCGAGGGTGACGGTGACCTTGTCGCCGACGACCGCGCCGCCGGTCTCGAGCGGCATGTCGATGTCGATGCCGAAGTCTCTGCGGTTCAGCACAACTGAGGCCTCGAAGCCGGCGACCTCGCCCTGTCCCATGCCGGGGTTGACGCCGTTGAACTCGACTTCGAGGGTGATCGGCTTGGTGACGCCCTTGAGCGTGAAGTCGCCATCGACGAGATAGGTCTCGCCGTTCGGCCGCACACCGGTCGAGGTGAAGGTGGCGATCGGATGCTGTGCGGTGTCGAAGAAGTCGGCCGACTTGAGGTGGCCGTCGCGTTGCTCGTTACGGGTGTTGACGGAGTCGACCTTGATTTCGGCGGTGACCGAGGGGGTGCCGTCCTCGGCGACGGTGATCGCACCGTTGAAGTCATCGAACGTGCCGCGCACCTTGCTCACCATCATGTGGCGTACGGAGAATCCGACGGTCGAGTGCACGGGGTCGATGGTCCAGGTGCCGACGGAAAGGGGGGTCGTAACAGCTGTAGTCATGCTCGTTTCTCCTTCGTTTCGATTGGCTTATTGGGGTGCCGGTCCGCCATCGGTGGCACTTCTCATAGAAACGGACCACAGTCCGGATTTGTTCCCGAGGGGTCGCGCGGAAGCGAGGCGCGTCCGTTTCAGGCCCGTCTCAGGCCGCGAGCGACCGCAAGATGTCGCGGAAACGCGGCGTGTCGGTGTACAGACGCGGTCGCTCGCGGGGCAGAAAAGAGGTAGGGCTAGGCGGCGAGGGGGGCGTACGTCGTGGAACGCTGGCGCGCCGGGCGGCCGATGCCCTCGGCGATCGAGACGAGTTCCTCGACCGTCTTGTAGGAGCCGAACTCCGAACCGGCCATCCTCGAGATCGTCTCCTCCATCAAGGTGCCGCCGAGGTCGTTGGCGCCGCCGGTGAGCATCACCTGGGTGCGCTCGACGCCGAGTTTGACCCAGCTGGTCTGGATGTTGGAGATCCGGCCGTGCAGCATGATGCGCGCGAGCGCGTGCACGGCGCGATTGTCGCGGTGTGTCGGGCCCGGCCGCGCGCCGCCGGCCAAGTACAGCGGCGAGCTCTGGTGCACGAACGGCAGCGGCACGAACTCCGTGAACCCGCCGGTGCGGTCCTGGATTTCGCGCAACACCCGTAGGTGGCCGACCCAGTGTCGAGGCTGGTCGACGTGGCCGTACATCATCGTCGAGCTGGATCGCAGACCGACCTCGTGGGCGGTCGTGACGACCTCGATCCACATCGACGTCGGCAGCTTGCCTTTCGTCAGCACCCAACGCACTTCGTCGTCGAGAATTTCGGCCGCGGTGCCCGGGATGCTGCCCAACCCCGCCTCGCGCAACGACGTCAGCCATTCGCGAATCGACAAGCCGCTGCGGGTGACACCGTTGGCGATCTCCATCGGCGAGAACGCGTGTACATGCATCGACGGCACCCGCTTCTTCACCGCGCGCACCAGATCGGCGTAGCCGGTGACGGGCAGTTCGGGGTCGATACCGCCCTGCATGCACACCTCGGTCGCGCCCGCGACGTGTGCCTCCCACGCCCGATCGGCGACCTCGTCCACCGACAGCGAATACGCATCGGCGTCGCCTTTGCGCTGGGCGAAGGCGCAGAACCGGCAGCCGGTGTAGCAGATGTTGGTGAAGTTGATGTTGCGGTTGACGACGAACGTGACGTCCTCGCCGACGGCGTCGCGGCGCAGTGAATCGGCAAGTGCGCCAACGGCATCCAAGGCCGGTCCGTCGGCGCACGCCAGCGCCAGGTACGCGTCGTCCGACAGCCCTGCCGGATCGCGTTCGGCGGCGCGCAACGCCGCCAGCACATCGGTGTCGATGCGTTCGGGCGCCCTGGCCGCGAGTTCGGAGATCTTCTCGCGGATGGACTCCCAGTCGCCGAACGCGCTGTCGAGGTCGCTGCGGGTCTCGGTGAGCCGCCCGGCGTCGTCGATCGCGGAGTGAAGGTCGGTGCGGCCCAACGACTCCGACGCCTCGTCGGGCTCCTGCCACGGCCGTCCGACCGGGTTGACGTCCAGCGCGAAACCGGTGTCGGGGTCGGCAAGCGCGTCGACGTGACCCCTCACCCGCGGGTCGATCCACGCCGCACCCGCCTGCACGTACTGCGGCTGCGCGGTGAGCCGCTGCACCAGGTCGTAGCCGGCGTCTGCAGTCACCGCGGCCAACTCGTCGAGCGCAGGCCACGGACGTTCGGGGTTGACGTGGTCGGGGGTCAGCGGCGAGACACCGCCCCAGTCGTCGACCCCGGCGCCGACGAGGGCCAGGCACTCGTTGCGCGACACCAGGTTCGGCGGCGCCTGAATTCGCATCTTGGGTCCCAGCACCAGCCGGGTGACCGCGATGGTCGCCAGGAAGTCCTCGAAATCCGCATCCGGCGACGAGGCCATCGCGGTGTGGTCCTTGGCCCGGAAGTTCTGCACGATCACTTCCTGAACGTGTCCGAACTCCTTGTGCGACCGGCGAATCGCGTGGATGGTCTCGGCCCGCTCGACAAGCGTCTCTCCGATCCCGACGAGCAGGCCCGTGGTGAACGGGATGGACAAGCGACCCGCGTCGGCCAGGGTTCGCAGCCGGACCTCGGGGTCCTTGTCCGGGCTTCCGTAATGGGCGGCACCACGCGTCTCGTACAACCGCCGCGAGGTGGTTTCGAGCATCATGCCCATCGACGGCGCGACCGGCTTGAGCCGGGACAGCTCCGACCAGCTCATCACGCCGGGATTCAGGTGGGGCAGCAGCCCCGTCTCTTCGAGGACGCGGATCGCCATCGCGCGCACATAGTCCAGCGTCGAGTCGTACCCCCGCTCGTCGAGCCATTGACGGGCCTCGTCCCACCGCGCCTCTGGGCGGTCGCCGAGCGTGAACAATGCTTCCTTACAACCCAATTGCGCACCGCGCCGCGCGACGTCGAGGATCTCGTCGGGCTCCATGTACATGCCCATGCCCTGGGCACGAAGCCGACCGGGCACCGTCACGAAGGTGCAGTAGTGGCAGGTGTCGCGGCACAGATGCGTGACGGGAATGAACACCTTCCGCGAGTAACTCACCGGGAGCTGTCCCGAGGGCCCGCGCCGCCCTGCCGCCTCGAGTCCCGCGTCGCGCACCCGTGACGCGCTGGCGCACAGGTCGGCGAGGTCGTCGCCGCGGGCCGTCATCGCGATCGCGGCTTCGTCGACGTTGAGGGCCACCCCATCGCGTGCGCGGCGCAGCACCCGCCGCAGAGCGGCAGGACTGGGGTGATCGGGTTTGGGTGGTATCACCGGGCTGGGCAGATCGGCGCCGTGCTGGGGGTTCAGAGCCACTCCCGTATAACCCCGCGCTCGTTGAGGATCATCCGCGCGTCTCACTTCCTGAAACATCGGCGCCTGACATATCGGCAACAGTAGTCCGCACGGTCGTGTCGGCGGCACGCCGCCGTCGGGTCGATTGGCGTCAGCAAAACATCCGCCGCCGTTCTTCTTACGTATGAGCAAATATCGGTGTAGTTTGCTGGGTGTCGGGGTCTGGGAGGACGATGTGAAGCGCTCTGCACACTCGATGTTCGTCATGGCCGTGATCATCCTGGCGGTGAGCGCGGTCGTGATCGCCCCGGTACGCCCCGCTCCGCCGCCCTCACCGGCTCCCGTCGTGCGGCTGGTCGCGTCCGCGCAAACGACGTCACCGGTGGTGCGAACCGGCCCCTCAGTCCCCGATCTCGAGCTGCCCGAGTTGCTGATCTGGTGGCTCGAGCGCATCGTCGTGCCGCCGAGCGCGGGCGCTTCGTTCCCTGCACCCGACTTCCCGAACGTCGTGGGCGGCAATTCGATCGACAGCACGATCAAGAACGTCTACAACGCTATAGAACCGTGGGTGGAATGGGGCTTCGACGTGGCCGCATACGCCGTCGGCTGGGTCCCCTACGTCGGCTGGCTTGCCCCGCAGATCGAGATCTTCTACAACTTCGGCGAACGCATCGTGCGCAGCATCACGTTCAACATCGCCGACTGGCTCGGCGGCAACATCAGCTTCTGGGACGGGTTGGTCAGGGTCGCCGTCGACACCATCAACTCGTTCATCTTCCTGGCCAACGACCAATTGGCTTTCTGGCTCCCGCCACTGCCGCCGATTCCGCCCATCGGTCCGTTCGCTGCGGAAGCGGCCGAGGTCGGGTTGCAGATCTCCTCGCTCGACGAATCGATCCCGCCCGTCGAAGCCAAGGTGGACCAAGACGACGTGCTGGACGAAGGTGTCAAGGATGGCGACGAGACGCTCACCCAGCGTCAAGGCATCGTCCAAGAGGGCGTCAGCGAAATCGACGGCGAGGTCGTCGGCGAACTCTCCGATCTCGACGGGGGCCAGATCGAACAGGTGCCTGCGACCGACAAGCTCGAGGTCGAACCGAGCGTCAGCCGGCTGACCGAGGGCGAAACGCTTGACGGTGACGACGATCCGATGACCACCCCCACCACGGCGACGTCTGGAACCGTTCAGGCGCAGGGCGAGATCCGTGCGTCGGCGATCGCCACACCGACGGGCACGTCCAATGGGCAGAACCTGAACGGACCGTCGAGCGGCGAGGTGAAGAACGACCTCACGGATCCGTCGACGCAGTCGCCGGCACCTGCGTTGTCGTCGCCTCAGCCGCCCTCGTCGCAGGATGCGGGCGGGGACCCGGGTGCGCAGGCCGACCCGAAACCGGACGCGGACGCGGACACAGGGGCCGGGGCCGCTACTTCGTAGTCAAGCCTTCACCGCTGCCCGTAGCACCGCCGCGGGCGGCAGAGTGCCGCACACGATGAGCAGCAGGGCCGCGTATTCCATGACGCCGGCCCCGCCGAAGATCACGTCGTCCCCCGGCCCGGCCAGCGTCATCACCGCCACCGTCAACAGCCAGGTCCACAACGGAAGGGCGGCGACCCGCGGCGACGACGTCCAGTGCAGCGCGGCCCACACCAGCGCGGCGTTGACCAGGCCGGCGATCAGTGCGCTGATCGGGAAGGGAATGGACCCGAGGCGGAGGGGAAGGAACATGGCCGAAGCGATGGCGCACAGCACACCATCGATGGCCAGCAGCGTCAGGACCGCCACGCTTCGAGGCGTGGTGGCAGAGGTGAGTGAGCTCAGGTCGGGATGCTGTCCAGCATGCCGGTGAGGGAACCGATCACCCACTGCAGGCTGTCGAACCGGTCCTGCCAGTGCTGCAGGTTGGGATCGAGGTCTGGATCCATGTGCCGTCCCTTCGTCGCGCCGCCGACTGCGGGCGAGCTTACTCCCTCTCGGCGCCGCTATTGAAGGTCCAGTCCGGCGAGGAGGTCGGTTTCCCAGCCGCGGCTGTCGCGTTCACCGGCCGAACCTGCGGCCAGGATGTAGTGCTCGTCGGCGCCGACGGGCAGCGCGATGTTGTTGGACAGCGCGAAGAAGCGATCGTTCGGGGCGACGGTGATCTGCGTGGCGTGCGCGCGCATCGCCGCCACCTTGGCGCTCAACTGTCCGGGATCGTCGATCGCCGCGTCGATCTCGTCGTCGAGATAGCCGAACGGCACCTCGTCCACGGTCACCCGGATCCACTCGGCGGGTGCGTCGTCGATCCCGGCGAGCCCCTCGGCGATCGCGGCCTTGGACGTCACCGCCCAGTAGACCTTCGGCACGGCCCACGGCTCGCCAGGAAACTCCGACTCTTCGGCGGCGGCCACGGCGGCCATCGTCACCTCGTGGGTGTGGATGTGGTCGGGATGGCCGTAACCCCCTTGCGGGTCGTAGGTGACGACGACGTGCGGGCGCAGCTCGCGGATGATGTCGACCAGCGCACCCACGGACTCGGCGGGATCGGCGTCGATGAACCTCTGGTGGTGCCGCCGCGGTGTGCCCGCCATCCCCGAGTCGCGCCAGCGCCCGGCCCCGCCGAGGTACTCCGGTTCTTCGAGGCCCAGCGCGTTCAGCGCCGCCATCAGCTCGCGGATGCGGTACCCGCCGAGCTGATCGGCCTCGTCCACGGCCAGGTGCGCCCACCGCTCGCCGATCACCTCGCCCTCTTCGCCGAGCGTGCACGTCACGACGCGCACCTGCGCACCGCGGGCGACGTAGTGGGCGATCGTGGCGCCGGTGGTCAGCGTCTCGTCGTCGGGATGGGCGTGCACGAACAACAGCCGCCCACCGCTGTGGTCATCGCGTTCCATTCGCACCAGCTTGCCTGCCGGCCGGCACACACTCGCGAGGTGTCCCGGCGAGGCCCTACTGCTTGGTCTTCACCCATTCGCCGGCGTCACCGACGATGCCGACCGGCACCGCGCCGGACAGGCTGACGTTCTGGACGCTGGGCCCGGACGCCACGATCGTGGTGTCCTGCAGGATCGGCAGCACCGTCGCCATGTTCCACAGGCGCGGTTCGACAGCGGTGATGACGTCGGCGATGTCTTCGCTGCCGTCGAGCGCGGCGTCGATTTTCGGCTGAATACTGCGATCGCACGTCCCGGTGATGTTGCTCGGCGCCTGAACCAGTTCGTCGGTTTCGGGTTCGGGCTGTGGACTCGGCGTCGTCGCGGTAGGTGTGGGCCGCGTCGTGCTCGGTGTCGGGGTCGCGGGAGCCGTCGCCCTTGGGCCGGGTTGGACCGTCACCACCGGGGTCGCCTCCAGCGCCCGGCAGCCGTAGCGCGACGCAAGCGACGTGGCCAGATCGCCGCCCGCCTGATTCCAGCCGACCACCGCATCGACCCGGTTATTGGGCAACGCATCGTCGTAGAGCGCCACGGGGTCGAGCGCCGACACCGATGCGGCGATGCCGACGTTGCGCAGTTGGTCGGCCGCGGTGTTGGCCACGGCCACCGACGTCGGGTCGTTGGCCGCCACCCCGATCACCAACGTCAACGGCTCACCGTTCCTGGCGATGCGCCCACGGTCGCCGTCCGGTGGGGGGGTTCCCGGTGTGGGCGGCGCACTGGTCACGACGGGTTCCACCTCGTACCCCGCGTCGGCCAGCAACCCGAGGGCGTCCTCCTTGGCCATCGCGGGCGGCGCGGTCGGGGTGTAACCCGGATCCGACGGTGAGCGCACCTGAGCCTGAGCCAACGTCACCGTGTTGTCGTCGCCCGCGCCGACGGCGGCGAGAAGGTCGACGTCGAGCAGCCCCAGGATCGCCTTGCGCACCTGCGAATCGCGCAACGCGGGCTGCTGAGCCCGCAGACTCAACCGCATCACACGCGGCGTGACGATCCGCGCCGTGCGCACGTCGGGGATCGCGGACAGTTGGGCGAACACGGCCGACCCGCCGTGCACTTGGGCGACCTGCGTGTCGCCGTTGCGGATCGAATCCGCCAGTGCCGCCGAGTCGCCACCCCTGCGGAACAACACCTGATCGGGTTTCGCCGGAGGGCCCCAGTACCGGTCGTTGCGGGCCAGCAGAATTTCGTCGCGCTGGGGGTCGATGTTCTCGACGCGGAACTGACCGCCCGTCACGGGCAGCGCCCGCGCCAGACCCGCGGCGAATCCGCCAGGCACATCCTTGACGATGTGCGCCGGGAGGATGTCGTTGAACAACTCGCGCCACGCCGGATACGGCTGCGAGAACGTCACGACCGCGGTCTTGCCGCCTTCGACCGACTGCACGCCGGTGATCAGGTCGTAGCCCGCCGGGTCGACGACCCCGGGTTGGCTGACCATCTGCTGCCACAGGTACCAGTAGTCGTCGGCGGCGATGGGCGCGTTGTCGGTCCACGACGCCTCGGGGCGGATCTTGTAGGTGACGGTGAACGGGTCTCGGCTCGTCACCTCTGCTGTTTCCAGCAGTGTGGTGTCGAGCTCCCACCGCGACCCGGTCGGGGTCTTCGGATCGGCGATGGGCCGGAAGGAACTGGGGAGCACGAGCGAGCTGATCGCCGCGTTGACGGGCGACTGGTCGGACAATAGATGCGGATTGAAGCCGGGGCCGATCCAGTCGATCGCCATGATGATCTGCGTCGCCTTCAACGGAGGAGGCGGCGGCTGCTGCTGCGTATCGGTGCTCTGCGGCGCGGGCGGCGGGCTGACGGTGCAGGCGGCCAGCAGTGTCACCATCGCGGACAACGTGGCGATGACGCGTCGGGGGCCGGGCACGCCCAACAGGGTATCGGGCAACTTCGAGGCGCCCGCCCGATCGGCGACCGTCGGTTTCAGCCGCGGGCCTTCGCGCGCGCCTTGGCCCTGGCGCGCAGGCTCGCGTTCAACTCCACCTTGCGCACGCGGACGACCTCGGGGGTGACCTCGACGCATTCGTCTTCGGCGCAGAACTCCATGGCTTGTTCCAGGGTCAGTTCCAGCGGCCGGGCCAGGGTTTCGATGACGTCGGCCGTCGAGCTGCGCATGTTGGTGAGCTTCTTTTCCCGGGTTACGTTGACGTCGAGATCCTCGGCGCGCGGGTTGATGCCAACGACCTGACCTTCGTAGGTGTCCTGGCCGGGCTCGACGAAGAACTGGCCGCGGTCGGCGAGCTGGATCATCGCGAACGGCGTGATCTGACCGCTGCGGTCGGAGACGAGCGAGCCGCTGTGCCGGGCGCGGATCTCCCCCGCCCACGGCCGGTAGCCGTCGAAGACGGCGTTGGCGATGCCGGTGCCGCGGGTGATAGTCAAAAAGTCGGTGCGGAAACCGATGAGCCCGCGGCTCGGCACGACGAAATCCATCCGCACCCAGCCCGCGGCGTGGTTGGTCATGTCCTCCATGCGGCCCTTGCGTGCGGCCATCAGCTGCGTGATGGCGCCGACGAACTCCTCGGGACAGTCGATGGTCATCGCTTCGTACGGCTCGTGCAGCTTGCCGTCGATGGTGCGGGTCACGACCTGCGGCTTGCCGACGGTCAGCTCGAAACCCTCGCGGCGCATCTGTTCGACGAGCACGGCCAGCGCCAGTTCGCCGCGGCCCTGCACCTCCCACGCGTCGGGCCTGCCGATGTCGACCACCTTGATCGACACGTTGCCGACCAGTTCCTGGTCCAGGCGGCTTCGCACCATCCGCGCGGTGAGCTTGTGGCCGGACACCTTGCCCGCCAGCGGTGAGGTGTTGGTGCCGATGGTGACCGAGATGGCCGGCTCGTCGACGCTGATGCGCGGCAGCGCGTGCGCGTGGTCCGGATCGGCGAGCGTGTCGCCGATCATGATCTCGGGCATGCCTGCGACGGCGACGATGTCGCCGGCGATGGCCTCGTCGGTCGGATTGCGTTCGACGCCGACGGTGGCCAGCAGCTCGGTGATCTTGGCGTTCGTGACGACCGGTACTCCGTCGACCTCGCGCATCCAGGCGACCTGCTGGCCCTTGCGCAGCTTGCCGTTGTAGATGCGGATCAGCGCCAGGCGGCCCAGGAACGCCGAGGCGTCGAGGTTGGTGACCAGCGCCTGCAGCGGGGCCTCGGGGTCCCCGGTGGGCGGCGGGATGTGCTCCATCAGCACGTCGAACAGCGGGTCGAGGTTGGTGCCGTCCGGGTTCTCGCCGTTGGCGGGCTCGGTGGTGCTGGCGATGCCGGCCCGGCCCGACGCGTACAGCGTCGGCAGGCCGAGCGCCTCCTCCGCGGCCTTCTGCGCTTCTTCGTCGAGGTCCGATGCGACATCGAGCAGCAGGTCGTGGCTGTCGGAGACGACCTCGCCGATCCGGGCGTCGGGGCGGTCGGTCTTGTTGACCACCAGGATCACCGGCAGATGGGCGGCCAGCGCCTTGCGCAGCACGAAGCGGGTCTGCGGCAGCGGCCCCTCGGACGCGTCGACCAGCAGCAGCACACCGTCGACCATGGACAGCCCGCGTTCGACCTCGCCGCCGAAATCGGCGTGTCCCGGGGTGTCGATGACGTTGATGACGGTCACGTTGCCGTCGACGTGATGCCGGTGCACCGCGGTGTTCTTGGCGAGGATCGTGATGCCTTTTTCCCGCTCCAGGTCGCCGGAGTCCATGATGCGCTCGGTGGCGTCGTCACCACGGTGTGTGAGCGCGCCCGACTGACGCAGCATGGCGTCGACCAGGGTCGTCTTCCCGTGGTCGACGTGTGCCACGATGGCGACGTTTCTGAAGTCAGGCCGCGAATTCACTTCGGAATTGTCGCAGTGCTCTCGGTCAATCACGAAAACGAGAGACGTCCGTCACTCATGCGAGAAGTTCGTCGTTATTGCGCTCGTCTGTTGCGGGCGAAGGTCAGCCAGGTGCGCCGCTTGGGTGCTGCGCGCACCTCGCGGATCTGCGGATAACGTGTCTGCACCGCGTCTGCGAGCAGGTCGTTGAGGGTGCGGCCGCGCAGCGTGCACCCGGCGCAGGCACCGCCGAAGTCGACCGTGACCACGCCGTCGACGACCGACTCGACGGTGATGCTGCCGCCGTGCGCACCGGCGATGGGAGCCACTTCCCGCTCCACGAGTTCGGTTATGTGACGGCGCAATTCGTCCGCAGAACTCGGTCCGGGGGTGGGCGCCGACAGCGCCAGGAACAAGGCCGAGCGCACCCGCGGGCCGTCCACCGACCACGACCGGTCCTCGGCCAGTCGCGTCCGGACTTCACCGGGCGCGATCTCGACGTGCCGCAGCGTTCCGTCGGCGAGCAGGGCGCCCAGTTCCTGGCAGTCGTGCGGCAGTTCGCGGCCAGGGGTGACCCACCGGATCAGGTGGGGATCGGACGTGCTCTCCGGATGCAACGGCGGGGCCGACATTTCAACCCGTCAGCCATGTGGCGACCTGGTGGGCGATGAACGCCGCGGCCCAGGCGAGCACGAACATGTAGACCCACGCGATCGCAGGCCATCTCCACGAGTTCGTCTCACGACGGATGGTGGCAACGGTCGACATGCACAGCAGCGCGTAGACGAAGAACACCAGCAGCGAGATCGTCGTCGGCGCGACGAACAGCAGCTCGCCCTGGTGCGGGCCTGACGTGTAGACCGCCGTCTGGACCGCGTCGACGGGGCTTTCCGGATCGCCCGCGGCGAAGATCTGCCCCATGGTCGCGACGAACACCTCGCGGGCGGCCAACGCCCCGATCAACCCGACGCAGATGCGCCAGTCGAAACCCAGTGGCGCGAACAGCGGTTCGATGAACTTGCCCAGGCCCGCGGCGTAGGAGTTCTCCACCACATGTGACGCCGCTGCCGACGGATCCATGCCCACGATCTCGCCGGTGCGCGGCGGCAGGTTCAGCAGAAACCACAACACGATAGACGTGGCGAGGATGATCGTTCCGGCCTTGCGCAGGAAGGCTTTCGCCGAGTCCCACATCGTCAGCGCGACCGACTTGACGGAGGGGAACCGGTACGGCGGCATCTCCATCTAGAAGGGCAGCATGTCGCCGCCGAGGAGCACCGACTTGAACAGCCACGCGGTGAACATCGCCGACGCACCGCCCAGTACGTAGAGCCCGAACATGACCAGGCCCTGCACCGAGAGCGGGCCGACGCGCGCCTGGGAGTCGACGAGCAGGCCGATCAACAGGATGTAGACCGGAAGCCGCGCCGAACACGTCATCAACGGCGCCGCCATCGTGGTCGCGATCCGGTCGCGCGACGACGGCAGTGTGCGGGTGGCCATGATCCCGGGCACCGCGCAAGCCACCGACGACAACATCGCGACGAACGCGCGCCCCTCCAAGCCCGTGGTGGCCATGATGCGGTCGACCAGGAACGCCGCCCGCGACATGTAGCCGACGTTCTCCAGCAGCGCTATCAACAGGAACAGCAGCACAATCTGAGGGATGAAGACCAGCACCGCGCCGACGCCACCGACGATGCCGCCGCTGAAGAGTCCCGACAGCGTGGCGTTGGGGATGATGTCACCGACCGTTGGGCCGAGCCAGCCGAAGAACTGCTCGATGATGTCTTGCAGCGGCGCCGCGAAAGTGAAGATCACCTGGAACAACAGGAACATCACCGCGACGAAGGTCAGCGACCCGAACACCGGATGCAGCAGCACCTTGTCGATGCGTGCGCTGCGGCGGTCGGGTTCGGGCAGGCGGTAGCGTCCGGCGTCCAGAAGCGACGCCACCCAGCTGTTGAACTCCGCGTCGTCGCGCGGCGGCGGGACGGGGATGCGAGACCAACTCTCGGGTGCCGCCAGCAGAGCCCGCAACGGTTCGAACCCCTTGCCGCGGCTGCCGATGACGCCGACGACCGGCACTCCCAGCGCGGCGGCGAACTGATCGATGTCGAGATGCCCACCGCGGGAGGCCAATTCGTCGGTCATGGTCAGGATCACCATTGTGGGTTTGTCGACCGACAGCGCTTGGGCCACCAACGCCAGAGACCGTTCGAGCACGGTGACGTCGACCACGACGGCCAACGCGTCGGGCGGGGTGATGTCGAGCTTTCCGGCCAGCAGGTCGGCGACGACCTGCTCGTCCGGGCTGACGGGGTGCAGGCTGTAGGCGCCGGGAAGGTCTTCGACGGTGTACTTGTGAACGCCGTGCTCCTCGCAGCGGAAGCGCCCGGTACCCACATAGCGGGAGACCGTGACACCTGGATAGTTTCCGGTGCGGGCCCGCAAGCCGGTGAGCTGATTGAACACGCTCGTCTTACCGGCGTTGGGGCTGCCGACCAGCGCGATGCGGACCTGGTCGGGATCGGTGGCGACGGTGCCGCCACCCTGGTGACAGGCGCTCGTCATGAGGCGCGCGAGGCTTCGGACACCTCGATATAAGCGGCTTCATGCCTGCGCAGGGCCGTCTCGTATCCGAGCAGCCGGTACACCGCGGGGTCGCCCAGCGGTGCGGTCCGCAGCTTCGCCACGGTGGTGCCGACCCGAAAACCGAGGTGCCGCAGGCGTTGTGCGACATCCGGCGGGGCTTCCTGGCTGAGCGTGATGATCTTGGCCGCGCTGCCCGAGGGCAGGTCGGCCAGGGTGCGCCTCGTCGCTACGGTCATCGCACTGTCCGCCTTCACCTTCGTGCCCGCGAGCAGGCCACCTTAGGGTTGCCAATGCTAAACGCAAACTCGGGCTTTCGCGGTGAAGTGCGAATCAAGGACTGGTTGTGGTCTCCGTGAACGACGGGTGCACGTTGTATGCCGGCGGGGTGTCACCAGGCCCGTCCACGCGGTCGACGACCACCATCGCCACCAGCACCAGCAGCGCCGCAACGGCCAACCCGACGACCGATGCCGCCACCACGGTGCCCGTCCGGCCACGACGCCGGGGTTCCGCGTCGCCCGGGTGCTCGTCGGTCATAGCCGCCGATACTACGGTCGCTTCGACGCAGGCGCCTGAACAGGCGCGTCAGCGGATATGCCACGATGGCAACGTCGCGGTGTCTGACACCCGTTGTCGTCGGAAGTGGAGCCAGAGGTCACGTGAAGCCCAGTAAGCTCGCCGACCTCAAGCCGAAGAAGAAGTGCTGCCGCAGCAAGCCTCGCTGCAAGCGCTGCCCGGTCGTCGTCCACAAGGTGCGCAAGGCAGAACGCAACGGCATCCGCGGCAAGGATCTCGTGAAGGTCATGAAGCGGGCACGGCGAAGCTGATCGCCGCCAGCAACTGCACTTTTGACGTAAGCGAAAGTCCGACGCGTACAACAGTTCCGCGGTGTTGTCCCCTACGGAGTCGACCGGCTACCCGCCCAGTTCTCGCCTCAGCGCGGCCACCCATGCCCGGTCGGCGGGCACCCATGCGACGCCGTCGAGTTCGTCGAAGCTGATCCAGCGCAGGGCGCGGTGGTCGTTGGGGTGCAGGGTCCCGCCGGTCTGGGTGACGCGGTAGGCGCGCAGAACCGTGGTCGCTGTCAGTGCGACGTCGTCGCCGATCCGCGCACCGATGTCGACGACGACGCCCAACTCCTCGTGCAATTCGCGGGCCAGCGCGGCTTCGTCGGTCTCCCCGGCGGCCACTTTGCCACCGGGCAGTTCCCACAGCCCGGCGAGTTCTGCGGGCCGGTCGCGTTGGGCGACGAGCAGCAAGTCCTCGTTGATGAGGGCGCCGGCGACGACGATCTGGTTCGACATCTGGTTCGACACTGCGACCGAAGGTATACCGTCGAACCCATGGCTGTGTTAACGGACGAACAAGTAGACGCCGCACTGCCCGATCTGCCCGGCTGGGAGCGAGCCGACGGCGCCCTGCGACGCTCGATCAAGTTCCCCGCGTTTCTCGACGGCATCGACGCGGTACGCCGGGTCGGTGAGCACGCGGAGTCCAAGGATCACCACCCCGATATCGACATCCGCTGGCGGACAGTGACTTTCGCGCTGGTGACACATTCCGAGGGCGGCATCACCGACAAGGACGTCGAGATGGCCAAAGACATCAACGGGATCGTCGGCCAGTAGCGGCGATCCAGGCCAGCGTCGCCAGCGTGGCGACGATGTAGATCAACCCCGCCCACGCCAGATACCAGGGTCGCGGGATCACCCAGATCGTCGGCTGCGCGAAGCTCAGCAGCCACGGAACCCCGATCAGGGTCAGGACGAGCCACCCCCACCCGAGCACCCGCGCGCCGAGACGGTCGCTCAACGGCCCGTGCAGCAACCAGATCATCAACGGGATCAGCCACACCCAGTGATGTGTCCACGAGATCGGTGAGAGCAGCAGACCGAACAACTGCACCACGACGATCGCACCCAACCGATCGGAAGCGCCGCCGATCGCGCGCCACGCCACGACCGCCAGCCCCGCCGTCACCGCGATGCCCGCCAGGACCGCGGGCCCGTAACCCGCGTCGTGCCCGAGAATCCGCGATATCCCACCGCGCCACGACTGGTTGAACGACGTGCCGACCGGGCCGACACGATTGGCGTCACCGAGCAGTTCGGTGAAGTAGCGCCGGGTCTCCTCGCCGACAATCAGGGCCGAAATCCCCACGGTCGCAACGAATACGACCGCCGAAAAGATCACCGCACCCCATCGCCGCGCACCGAGGAAGTACAACCCCGAGACCGCGGGCGTCAGCTTCAACCCTGCCGCGACCCCGACCAGCAGGCCGGACAACCACCATCGCGTGCTGTACACCGCATAGAGAACCGCCAGCACGAGCACCACGTTGATCTGCCCGTAGTCGAAGGTGCTGCGCAGCGGTTCGAGCCAGATGCCGACCGCCGTCCACAGCATCGCGGTCCGCCGATCGCCGGAACCCAGGAGCCGCTGGCTGATGCGCACCACGCCGTATAGGGCGGCAATGATCCCGAGTTGCCACAGGAAGGCGACGAGGCCGAACGGCAACAGGTGAAGCGGATAGAACACCACCGCGGCGAACGGCGGATAGGTGAAAGGGAGGGGGAAGTCCGGCGTCTGCTCGGCATAGACGTAGTCGTAGAGCGCGCCGGGTTGATCCAACGTGCCGGCACCTCCGACGTAGACGTGCAGGTCGACGAAGTTCGCGCCGTTGGGGACCAGATAGGTCCACGCCAGTCGTGCGGCGATGCTGATCACCAACAGCACGGGCGCCGCAGCGGCCAGTCGCTCGGCCATCCGCGACGTCGACGGGGCGGCGCTTGTCGAGGTGTCTATCCGCCCGACTCTATCGGCCGGTCACCGAAACCCCTCGCTTGCGTAACGGTTGAGTCACTGCCACACGTGTCACTTGAGTCACATCAGTAACTCCGTAGCTTCGGGCGAAGACGTGCCGACACAACTGATTGGGAGAACCATGCGCAGCACCGGAAAACTGTTCGCGACCACCATGATCGCCGCGGCGGGAGCGGTCTCGGCCGCGCTGGCGCTGAGCGCCACCGCCACCGCCCAGCCCGCGGCGCCGGCGCCCGCGCCCAGCGTGCCGGGGTTGCCGCTTATCCAGCAGTTGGCGTCGAACCCGGCCGCGGCGACGCAGCTCATGCAGGGCTTCACCTCGCTGCTGAACACCGCTCAGGCCCCCGCCGCCCCGGCCGCGACGCCTCCGTCGGCGACGGCGACCGTCACCCTTCCGCAGCCGCCGTCATCGCTGCCCGGTATGCCCGCGGCGCCGGCGGCACCCGCAGCCACGCCTGCGGCCGCACCGGCCAACCCGGCCAACCTGCTGTCCAACCTGCCGACCGGGCTGGCCTCGCTGCTGCCTGAGGGAACGCCGTTGACCGGCCTCCTGCCCGCCGCCGCACAGGCGGCCACGCCGGCGGCCGCCGCACCCGCCGCGGCCGCTCCGGCCGCCGCACCTGCCGCAGCCCCGGCACTGCCCAGCGCGGGCATGGCGCCGCTGCTGATGCCGCTGTCGGCTCTTCCGTGATCCGCGGGGCGACGCCGAACCACCCACTGGCAGACACGACCACTACAACCTCTGAGGGAGCCATGTCAGCTCGAAGGATGTTCGCCAACGTCGCCCTCGCGATCGGCTCATCGGCCACGCTGCTCGCCAGCGGCGTGACCGGTGTGGCCGGCGCCGAACCCGCGCCCCCGGCGCCGATCGACGGCCTGCAGGCGCCCGGACTGACCGCGGTCCAGGGCATCAGCCCGGCGATCCAGCAGGCCGCCGCTGATCCCACGAATGCCGCGTCGACGCTGATGGCCGCGGCCGCGGTGTTCGCCGGTGACGCGGTCGCGCCCACCGAGTCGCGCAATGTCGCGTCGGCGGTCAACCAGTTCGTCGCGCACAATCCCGCACCCGGCGCGGTGCCGGGCGAGCAGGCGCATCTGCCGGCCGGGATCAATCCGGCTCACGCTGTCGGACCCGTACCGGACGCGGTGCCCGCACCCGAGGTGCCGCCCACACCTGCGGCCGCTCCCGCTCCGGCGCCTGCGGCTGCACCGGTGGCCGTTGCCGCGGCGCCCGCACCCGAGGCCGCACCGGCTCCAGCACCCGCACCGGCTCCGGAGGCCGGGCCTGCCCCGGGTCCAGCACCCGCACCGGCTCCTGCCGCCGCGCCCGGCCCCGGCTTCGGCCCGGACGCCCCGCCGACGCAGGACTTCATGTACCCGTCGATCAGCAACGGTTGCCTCGGCGACGGCGGAAACGTACTCGCCACCGCGATTTCGGTGGCCGGGCCCGCGAAGATCCCGACTCCGGGCCCCGGTCCGGGTCAGACCGCTTACGTGTTCACCGCGGTCGGCACGCCGGGTCCGGCTGCCGAGCAGAAGTTGCCGCTCAACGTCACCTGGGTCAACCTGACCACCGGTAAGTCGGGCAGCGCCACGCTGAAGCCGCGCTCGGATATCAACCCCGAGGGGCCGACCACTCTGACCGCGATCGCCGACACCGGCTCGGGCAGCATCTTGTCGACCATCTTCGGACAGGTCACGACCACCGAACGGCAGTGCCAGTTCATGCCGACGATCGGCTCGACGGTCGTTCCGTAACGTCTGCCTCAACCCCCGCGGGCCCACACACACATCCCCGCGAGCGGCCGTGTTGCACCACGACACGCCGCGCCGGCGCGTGCAAATGCGGTCGCTCGCCGGATCAGTAGTCGTCAGACCGACGCTTTGGCTGATTCGCCGGCTCGCGATCGACCATTGCGTCGGTTTGGAATCAGGATCAGTAGGCCATGAAGAGGATCGCGTCCCGGTCGTAATCGCGGCCGGGATGCGACTCGGACAGATGCGCCTGGGCCTTCTCGACCAGGTCCTCCTCGTCCTTACCGACAATCGCTTCGCCACACGGGCAGTTCAGGTGCGTCTTCATATCCCCACCTTCGCATAGGTCGCCACCGACAGGCCCAAGATATAGCCATGGATCTCAACGACGTCATGCGCACGACGGCTGCAGTGCGCGAGTACACCGGCGACCCGCTGCCCGACGACGTCCTCGAGCGCATCCTCGACAATGCCCGCTTCGCGCCGAGCGGCGGCAACCGCCAGGGCACTCGGGTCGTCGTGGTGCGCGATACCGCAACACGCGAGGCGCTGATCGAATGCGCGATACCCGGGGCCAAGCGCTACATCGCGCAGCTGCGCAACGGCGAAAGCCCGTGGAATCCGTTGCATCCCTGTCGGGTTGACGAGCAGACCATCGCGGCGGTCAACGTGCCGAACCAGTCTCCGCTGCGCACCGCCGAGGTGGTGCTGGTGGTCTGCGTCGATCTCGGCGTCGTGGCCGCGTTCGATCAGCACCTCAACCGTGTGGGTCTGGTCGCGGGCGCCTCGGTGTACCCGTTCGTCTGGAACATCCTGCTGGCAGCCCGCAACGAGGGGTACGGCGGTGTGCTCACCACCGCCGCCGTCGCCGAAGAGCCGCGGGTTCGTGAGTTGCTGGGCATCCCGGACAACTACGCGGTCGCCGCTGTACTACCGCTCGGTAGGCCGGTCCGCCAACTGACGAGGTTGACCCGCAAACCCGTCGCCGAGATCGCCACCAGGGAGCGCTTCGACGGAGTGCCGTTCAGAGCCCGCGAGCGGTGAGCCACGCGTCGATGTGGCGGGCTACCTCGGCCCAACCCGATTCGAGCATCATGTTGTGCCCCATATCCGGGAAGATCTCGGCCTGGCCGCCATACGCCCTCGCGGTCGCGTCGACCTCCGCGCGTGTGATCGCGCCGTCGAGTTCCGCGCCAAGAACAAGGACGGGTGTCGTCACGCTCTCGGGACTGGCGATCGGACGGAAGGTGTCGAATGCGACCCGAAGGCTCTCGTTACCGACCAGCGCCGCGTAGCGAGCCACGTCCGATTCGGCGGTGTTCTGCGAGTAGAACAACCCGCGGGCGACGGTCGGCGTATTGTACCCGTGAGCGCCGTCGCCCGTGACCATGTTCCTGAACATCAGCCACGGATGTCGCCGCATCAAGCGCTGCGCGAAGCCACGGCTGCCGTGAACGGACGCGGACGCCAACAAGACGGCCGCCGCTGCGTCGTTGCGCTGGAGATACTTCTGGACGATGAACCCGCCCATCGAGTGGCCGACGAGGATTGGCGCAGCGGGCAATTGCGCAATGACACTTTCGACGTCGTCGATGTAGTCGGTCAGCGAACAGAGCCTGAATCGCTGTGGCACGGCACTGGCACCGTGTCCTCTCAGGCTGACCGCCACTGCGCGATAACCGTTCTCGGCGAAGAAACCGAGGAAGTTCTCCCAGCACCATGCGGCGTGCCAGGCGCCGTGGATGAAGAGCAGCGGTGCCGGATGGCGAGAAGTGGTGCCCTCGTCGAGCACCTCCAGCCCGACCACGCGGATAGGGTCCAGGACTTCGTCAGCCATGGCAAGCAGTGTGCTCCGTCTCGACCCCGGCACAATGCGTAATCCACTACTTCATCTCTCGTTTATCGACGTCCGGTAACGGTTCGGCGCAAACATCACGGCGTCGCTTTCGGGACGACCTGCCTCGTGCGATCTTGGGAACGTGACCTGCACGCTGGGCTACGCCACAGCAAGCACCGCCGAGCAGGGCCTCGAGGGTCAGCTCGCGGCGCTCAACGCTGCAGGTGTCGACCCCCGACGGGTGTTCACCGACCGGCTTTCTGATTCCGCCGACCGCATCGGCGCGGGCCTACACTCCATGTTGAGCTACGCCCGTTCCGGCGACACCATAGTCGTGGTCGCGCTCGACCGGCTCGGCCGTACCGGAACCGAGGTCACCCGCACCATCGCCGAACTCTGCGAACGCGGCCTTCGGCTTCGCACCCTCAAAGAGGGCCTCGACACCGGGACCTCCACCGGCCGCGTCGTCGCATCCGTCATCAAGACGCTGGCCCGCTTGGATTCCGAGGACGCCGCGGTCTAACCCTTTGCGGCCTTGGCGGCTGCCTTCGCCTGCTTCTTGTACGACCGCACCTTCTCCAGCGAACCGGCGTCGACCACGTCGGCCACCGACCGGTACGAGCCCGCCTTGCCGTAGTCGCCGGCGGCCTTGCGCCAACCTTCGGGGGTCACGCCGTACTGCTTGCCGAGCAGAGCCAGAAAGATCTTCGCCTTCTGTTCACCGAACCCGGGCAGGGCCTTGAGCCGACGCAGCACCTCGGCGCCGTCCGGGTCGCCCTCGGTCCACAGCGCGGCCGCATCACCGCCGTAGCGATCGACGATCAACTGCGCCAGCGCCTGTACCCGTTTAGCCATCGAACCCGGAAACCGGTGGATTGCAGGGGTTTTCGAGCACAACTCGACGAACTTCTCGGGGTCGTAGTCGGCGATCTCGCGGACATCGAAGCCACCGAGGCGGTCCGCGATCTTCTTCGGACCTGCGAACGCCGCCTCCATCGGGTACTGCTGATCGAGCAGCATCCCGGTCAACAATGCGAACGGGTTGGATTCCAGCAGCGCGTCGGCCGCGGGATCTTGGACAAGCTGCAGTTTCGCCACGACGCCAGTCTAGATCCGAGGTTTGGGCTTAGAGTTGCCTGGCAATCAGCTGAATGTGACGCGCGTCTCCCGGCTGCGCACACGCAACGACATCTAGATCAGGAGTCGCCCGTGCCCGAGACGCAACGATCATCCTCGGGCACCGCGGTCAGCGGCGACGAATTTCGGGCCGTGCAGGCCAGCCCGGAGTTTCAGGAACTGCGGAGCCGGCTGCGACGCTTTGTCTTCCCGATGAGCGCGGTGTTTCTCATCTGGTATGCCGCCTACGTGATTCTGGGCGCGTTCGCCCACGACTTCATGGCCATCAAGGTGTGGGGCGACATCAACGTCGGCCTGTTGATCGGCGTCGGTCAGTTCGTCTCCACGTTCGTGATCACCGGCCTGTACGTACGCTTCGCCAACCGCGAGCTCGACCCGCGGGCCGAGGCCATCCGCACCAAACTGGAAGGCGGTGCGGTATGACCACCTTGCTGGCCGTGGACCCGAACGTCGGCAACCCCGCCGCCAACATCGGCATCTTCGGGCTGTTCGTCGCGGTGACGCTGTACATCGTGATCCGCGCGAGCAAGCGCAACGCCACCGCCACCGAATTCTTCACGGCCGGGCGGTCGTTCACCGGCCCCCAGAACGGCATCGCGATCTCCGGTGACTATCTGTCCGCCGCCAGCTTCCTGGGCATCGCGGGTGCGATCGCAGTCTACGGCTACGACGGCTTCCTCTACTCCATCGGCTTCCTGGTGGCCTGGCTCGTCGCGCTGCTGTTGGTCGCCGAATTACTGCGCAACGCAGGCAAATTCACGATGGCCGACGTGCTTAGCTTCCGGCTCAAGCAGCGCCCGGTGCGGCTAGCAGCGGCCACCACGACTCTGGTCGTGTGCCTGTTCTACCTGCTCGCGCAGATGGCAGGCGCCGGCGGGCTCGTCGCGCTGTTACTCAACGTCACCAGCGATTTCGGCCAGGCCGTCGTGATCGCTGTCGTCGGTGTGCTGATGATCGTCTACGTGCTGATCGGCGGCATGAAGGGCACCACCTGGGTGCAGATCATCAAGGCCGTGCTGTTGATCGGCGGCACGGCGCTGATGACGGTGTGGGTGCTCGCCAAGTTCGGTGCGAACTTCTCCGAGATCCTCGGCGCAGCCCAGTCGGCCGTCTCGGGCTCGTCGAACGAGGCCGTCGCCGCCCGCGACGTCCTTGCCCCCGGCGCGCAGTACGGCGCGTCGTTGACATCGCAGATCAACTTCATCTCGTTGGCACTGGCGCTGGTGCTGGGCACCGCGGGCCTGCCGCACGTGCTGATGCGCTTCTACACGGTGCCGACCGCCAAGGAGGCGCGCCGCTCGGTGGTCTGGGCGATCGCGCTCATCGGCGCGTTCTACCTGTTCACCCTCGCCCTCGGTTACGGCGCCGCGGCGCTCGTCGGGCCCGACACCATCCTGGCCGCCCCCGGCGGGCAGAACTCGGCCGCACCGCTTCTGGCGTTCGAACTCGGCGGGGTGATCCTGCTCGGCATCATCTCGGCGGTCGCGTTCGCGACGATCCTCGCCGTGGTCGCCGGCCTGACCATCACGGCGGCAACGTCGTTCGCGCACGACATCTATGCCAGCGTGCTCAAGAGCGACCGGGTCAGCGAGAGCGAGCAGGTGCGGGTTTCGCGGGTCACGGTCGTGGTGCTGGGTGTCTTCGCGATCGGACTTGGCGTGCTGGCCGCCGAGCAGAACATCGCGTTCCTGGTCGCGCTCGCCTTCGCGGTGGCCGCGGCGGCCAACCTGCCGACCATCCTGTACTCGCTGTACTGGCCGCGGTTCAACACCCGCGGCGCGCTGTGGAGCATGTACGGCGGTCTGATCTCGACGATCGTGCTGATCGTGTTCTCCCCGGCCGTGTCGGGATCGAAGACCGCGATGCTGCCGAGCGTCGACTTCGCCTGGTTCCCGCTCGCCAACCCCGGCATCGTGTCGATCCCGCTGGCGTTCCTGCTCGGCGCCCTCGCCACCCTGACGTCATCGGACCGGGGCGATCCGGACATCAACGCCGAGTTCGAGGTGCGCTCGCTGACCGGCTTCGGCGCCGAGAAGGCCGTCACCCACTGACTTCAACTGCGCGAAATTGCATTCCAGCAGGCAAAGTACGAGTGACCGCCTGCTGGAATGCAATTTCGGCGCGGAAAGTTGCACCGAGCCGTGACTGAGGCTCCGACCCGCGTGAGCACGCGCTGGGCGTTCCCCCTACTGGCGTACGCATTCGCAGCGATCATGCTCGGCACCACGATGCCGACGCCGATGTATGCCCTCTACGGCGAGCGGATGCAGTTCTCGGTGGTGACCACCACCGTCGTCTACGCGGCCTACGCGGGCGGTGTGCTGTTCGCGCTGTTGGCGTTCGGACGGTGGTCCGATGCGATCGGCAGGCGCCCACTGCTGCTCGGCGGCGTGGTCGCGGCGCTAATCAGCGCCGGGGTGTTCCTGGTCGCGGACTCGGTGCCGCTGCTTGTTGTCGGCCGCGTGTTCTCCGGACTGTCCGCGGGCGTCTTCACCGGGACGGCCACCGCCGCCGTCATCGAGGCCGCACCGCCGCACTGGCGCAGCAGGGCCGCCGCGGTAGCGACCGTCGCCAACATCGGCGGACTCGGGGCCGGTCCGATGCTGGCCGGCGTGCTGGTTGAGTACGCCCCGATGCCGCTACACCTGAGCTTCATCGTGCACATCGTGCTGGCGGCACTGGCGGGCGTGGCGGTGCTGCTGGTGCCCGAGACCTCGCCGCGGTCCGGACGCATCGCGCTGCAGCGGCTGGCGGTACCGCCCGAAATGCGTTCGGTGTTCATCCTCGCCGCGATCGCAGGCTTCGCCGGATTCGCCGTCACCGGACTGTTCGCCGCCGTCGCGCCGTCCTTTGTCACCGAGGTCGTCGGCATCGACAACCAGGCCGTCGCCGGGCTCATCGCCGGCTCGATCTTCGCCGCCTCAGCCCTGACCCAGATCGCCACCAACACCATGCAGCCGCAGCGGGCGCTCGCCATCGGCTGCGCGATCCTGGTTGCGGGGATGGCGATTCTTGCAGTCGCACTTCAACTCTCGTCGCTGATCGGGCTGATCGCGGCCGCCCTGGTGTCGGGCGCGGGACAGGGCATGAGCTTCAGCCGCGGCCTGGCCGCCATCTCCGAACGCAGCCCTGCCGACCGCCGCGCCGAGGTCAACTCGACCTACTTCGTCATCGGCTACGTGGCCATCTCGCTGCCCGTCGTCGGCGAGGGATTGGCCGCCGAGCAATGGGGATTACGCACGGCCGGCGTGAGTTTCGCGGTGGCGGTGGCCGTGCTCTCCGGTATCTGCCTGGCGGCGATCCTGGTCCGCGAAGCGCGCGCGTCCCGCTAGCCGCTCTTGCGGCGGAACTCCCTGCGGTGCTCGACCGGCCCGTGCGTGCGCGGCTGCTTAGCGCCACCGTCCTTGTGGTCGCCTCCACCGGCCGACTTGGCCTTCTTGCGCTCCAGCGCCTCCCGGAACTTGCGCTTGGTGTCGTCTTCCGGTGTCTCAGCCATGAACGGCAGCCTAGCCCGTGGACCGACGGCCGTCGCCTGCTTTTAGCGCTTGCCGGGCGGCATACCGTAGACGTGGCTGATCGGCAGCGTCATCACCACCCGGCGGTCGTCGACCATCGCGCGCCGGTAGTCGTCCCAGTCGGGATGTTCGCCGGCGATGTTGCGGTACAACGCGATCAGCGCCTCCACGGTCTCGTCGTCCGGTGACGCCGCGGGCGGTGTGAGTGCCGCGTCCCCCTCGGCGACCGCGTAGGACCAGCCGTCGTCGGAGCTGACGTGAAGTGAGGCGCGCGGATCGCGCCGCAGGTTGCGGGTCTTGGCCCGCGGTTCGGTGATCGACACCTGGATGGTCAATGCGCGCGAGTCGAAGTAGTACGACACATTCGACAGCTGCGGGCGACCGTCGCGTTTGATGGTCGCCAGGACGCCCAGCGAGTTTCCGCCGATCAGCGCGAGCAGTTTGTCATCGAACACGTGGCGTCCCATGCTCGAAGCCTACGTCTCTACCATCGAGATGTGACCGCTCATGCACCCCGCATCGACGGCAACGTGCTCGAAGGCGTATCCGCGACCGCGCTGTGGACGCTGTACTTCCGCGCCAGCGAAGCCAAACGTTCCGACGGGGTGCTCCGCGACCCGTGGGCGGTCACACTGTTCGACGCCATCGACTACGACTACGGCAAGTTCGGCAGACCCAACCAGTCGCACGCGGTCCGGGCTCTCGCCTTCGACGCCGCCACTCGCGAGTATCTGACCGCGCATCCGAAGGCGTCAGTGGTCGCGCTCGCCGAAGGCCTTCAGACCAGCTTCTGGCGCCTGCAGAGACAGGGCGTCACCGACGAATTGACCTGGTACTCAGTCGATCTCGCACCCATCGTGGCGCTGCGCGAGAAGCTGTTGCCGCACGACGACCGCATCGTCCCGCTGGCGCAGTCAGCGCTGGACCGTAACTGGATGGACCGCATCGACGCGTCGAACGGGGTGTTCATCACCACCGAAGGTCTGCTGATGTATCTGGACGCCGACGACGCGCTCGGTCTGATCCGCGACTGCGCGGCCCGCTTCCCCGGGGGCCGGATGATGTTCGACAACGTGCCGCCCTGGTTCAGCCGACGCACGGTGCGCGGCAAACTGAAGCTCTCCGACCGCTACGTCACCCCACCGATGCCCTTCGCGATGACCCCCGACGAGGCGGTCGCGCTGGCCGGGCGCTTTCCCGGTGTGCGCGCCGCTCACGACCTGCCCATGATTCCGGGGCGTGGACTGTACAAGGTGCTGGCCTCGCCGGTGTGGGACCGCCTCGGCTTCCTGCGCAGAGGCCGGCCCAGCCACACCCTGCTGGAGTTCGGCTGATGACGCGCTACGCCGCTTTTCTGCGGGGGGTCAACGTCGGCGGTGTCAACCTCAAGATGGCTGACGTCGCGAAGGCCTTCGAGGACGCCGGATTCCGTTCGGTGCGAACGATCCTCGCCAGCGGCAACGTGCTGTTCGAGAGCGGGTCGAAGGTCGACGCGGTGCGAAAGAAGGCCGAGAAGGCGCTGCGCGACACGTTCGGATACGACGCCTGGGTGCTGGCCTACCCGATCGACACCGTCGCGGCGATCTCGCGCGCTTACCCGTTCGAGCGCGAGGTCCCCGACCACCACTCCTACGTCACGTTCGTGACCGACGAACAGGTGCTCGACGAGCTCGCCGGCCTGGCAGTTGAGGCGGCGCCCGAGGAGAAAATCGAGCGGGGCGATGGCGTCATCTACTGGCAGGTGCCCAGGGCCGCGACGCTCGAGACCACGATCGGCAAGACCATGGGCAAGAAGCGGTACAAGTCGTCGACCACCACCAGGAACCTGCGGACGTTGGACAAAGTCCTGCGCTAGGTACATTCGAGCAGGTGAGTTCCGAATCGAACGCCGGGTCCGCCAAGGCCGACGCCACCATGTTGACCGGTGTCTCCGAGACCGCGCTGATGACGCTGAACGTGCGAGCCACGGAGGCCCGTCGACCGGACCGACTGATCGACGATCCGATGGCGATCCAGCTCGCCGACTCCATCGACTTCGACTTCTCCAAATTCGGGCTGTCGCGCCGCCAGGACATGGCGGTGCGGGCCCTGGCGTTCGACCGCGAGACGCGGCGCTACCTCGGCGACCATCCTCGCGCCACGGTGGTGGCGCTCGCTGAGGGGCTCCAGACCAGCTTCTACCGCATCGATGCCGCTGATGTGGGACACGAATTTCAGTGGCTCACCGTGGATCTCCCACCGGTCATCGAACTGCGCCGACGTCTACTGCCCGCATCGGAGCGGGTGCGCATGGTGGCCCAGTCGGCGCTCGACTACAGCTGGATGGACCACGTCGACACCGAACACGGCGTGTTCATCACCGCCGAAGGTCTGCTGATGTATCTGCAGCCGGAGGAGGCACTCGGCCTGATCGGCGAGTGCGCGGCCCGCTTCCCCGGCGGACGAATGCTGTTCGAGCTGCCACCGGCGTGGTTCGCCCGGTTGATCAGCCGCGGCCTATTGCGGCCGTCGTTCAGCTATCGCGTGCCGCCTATGCCGTTCCACATGACGCCCTCGCAGGTCGCCAACCTCGTCAACGAGATCCCCGGGATCCGCGCGGTGCACGACATCGCACTTCCGCCTGGACGTGGCAAGGTGCTCAACGCGTTGATGTGGGGGGCTCAGCGACTGCCGTGGTTCGATTCCGTACGGCCGGTCTTCACCCTGCTCGAATTCGGCTAGCTCCCCGAAATCAGCCGAACGCCGCTTCCACATACCGCAGCGCGTCGTCCCTGCCGACGCCGAGCGCCTTGGCGGCCGACACGAACGTGTTCGCCGCGGTGGCCATCGCTCCGTCGACGGGATCCGCATGTGCGACGAATGTGCCGAAGCGGCCGCGGGTTTCGAGGATCCCCGCCGCCTCCAACTCGCGGTAAGCCCGCGCCACGGTGTTCACCGCGAGGCCGAGCTGGCCCGCCAACTCGCGCACCGTAGGCAGCCGTGTTCCCGGCGGCAGCCTGCCGTCGCGCACACCGTCGATGATCTGCGTTCTGAGCTGGTCGAATAAGGCCCCCGACGAGCGCTGATCGATGCGTACCCAATCCCCCAACCCGGCCACGTGCTCAGTATCGCCCACAGCGGCTAGTTTGGTCATGTGCAAGTGACGGTCCTCAGCGGTGCGGGCATCTCGGCCGAAAGCGGGGTGCCGACGTTCCGCGATGTCGAAACCGGACTGTGGGCGAAGGTCGACCCGTATGAAATCTCCAGCTCGGACGGGTGGCGGGCACACCCGGAGAAGGTGTGGGCGTGGTATCTGTGGCGCCACCGCATGATGAGCGCGGTGCAGCCCAACGACGGCCACCGGGCCGTCGCCGCCTGGCAGGACTACGCCGACGTGCACGTCGTCACCCAGAACGTCGACGACCTGCACGAGCGAGCGGGCAGCAAGAACGTCTACCACGTGCACGGGAGCCTGTTCGAGTTCCGCTGCGATCGCTGCGAGGAAACGTATTCCGGTGAGCTACCCGACATGCCCGAACCCGTGGAGACCGTCGACCCGCCGCGATGTGTGTGCGGCGGGCTCATCAGGCCCAACGTGGTCTGGTTCGGCGAGGCGCTGCCCGAGGACGCATGGCAGCGATCGGTTGAGGCGGTCAGCGGCGCCGACCTGGTGATCGTCGTCGGCACCTCGTCGATCGTCTATCCCGCGGCGGGCCTACCCGAGATCGCACTTGCCAACGGCATCCCGGTCATCGAGGTCAACCCGGAACGCACACCGCTGTCCGACTCCGCGACGGCGTCCGTGCGCGAGACGGCGGCCAGCGCACTGCCGAACCTGCTGCAGCGACTCCCGGCCCTACTCGGATAACTTCGGCTTTTGTGTGCGTTTCGTTGCGCTGATCGCGACTGAACGCACACAAATCGCAGTGCGTGGAACCGAATAGGCGGCTGAAGCGTCCGAGTAGATCGTGCTGGATGACTATCTGCGTCGGCACGACGGGGTGATAACTCTCGCCCAGGCGGAGCGATGCGGACTGAGCAAATATGCGATCGGGAGACGCGTGAGCGCAGGACGGTGGCGACGCTGCTCACCGGGTGTGTATTTCGTCGACGACCGGCCGTTCACCGATGCCGCCCGGGTGAGGGCCGCAGTCTGGGGCTATGGAACCCACGCGACAGCCAGTGGATTGGCCGCGGCGTGGTGGCACAGCCTGACGCGGTTCGCGCCCGAGGTCGTCGAGGTGACCGTGCCCAGAAACAGCCATCACCCCCGCCGCACCGGCATACGGATACGGCGCCGTGACTTGACGCGGGTAGACGTGATCGAACGAAAGGGATTGAAAGTAACCGAATTGGCGCTGACGGTCGTCGAAGCAGCGGTCCGCGATCGCGACGGTATCGTGCTGATGGATTCGGCCCTGCAGAGCCGTGTCGAACTGCAAGACCTATGGCGAGCGCATCTGCGAAACAAGGGCCGATACGGATCGCCAGCCGCCGGACGAATGCTGCGGGCGGCGTCGGACGGTGCCCGATCGGCCGCCGAACGGCTGCTCGTACGATTGCTGCGGGACGCCGGCATCACCGGTTGGCGCACGAACTATCCGATCAGTGGGTACAAGGTCGACGTCGCCTTCCGCGTGCAGAAGGTTGCCGTCGAGGTCGACGGCTGGGCATTCCACAGCGATGCAGAGGTTTTCGTCAAAGATCGCAATCGTCAGAACAAGATCGCACTACTCGGTTGGAAAGTCCTGCGCTTCACGTGGTTGGACCTCACCCAGTATCCCGAGCGAGTGATCGCGGAGATCCGACGAGCCGTCGCCTAGCCTCAGCGATTTGTGTTCGCTCTGGTGCGCTGACCGCCCCCGAACGCACACAAATCACGAAGGCCTGATCGCGCGGCCGATCGCGAACTCGGCGACGGGCAGCGGCAACCACCTCGGCATGGTCCATTCCCGCCGGGCGCCCTCGACCTCGAAACCCGCCCCCACGATGCTCTGCTCGGTGTGGCGGTGGGTGTGGCAGTTCCCGAACAGCCGCGGCCACACCGTCGCGTCGGCGATTCTCTGCAGCCGCCCGCGTCCGCCGTCGCTGGCGATGTGCTCGAGATAGCGCAGCTCACCGCCCGGCCGCAGCAACGAAAGCAACTGTCGCAGAACCGTATCCGAGTCGTCGATCGAACACAGGACCAGCGAGCAGACGATCGCGTCGAACGGCTCGCTGCCCGCAGCGGCGAAGTGCTCCACCGTGTCGGCACTGACGGTGACGGGCACCCGGGCCCCCACCGCTGCGCGCCGGGCGTGTTCGGCCAGACGGCGTTCGGGTTCCACGGCCACCACCTCGCTGACCGTGTCGGGGTAGAACTCGAAGTTCGTTCCGGTGCCCGCGCCCACCTCGAGTACCCGACCGGAGAGGCCGGCGAGGTTCTCCTGGCGGAGTTGCCGGATGGCGTCGGTCTCGTGGGTGGACATCGCCGTCCACAACCGAGCGAAGAACGGGTTATCGACCGTGCCTGACATGTAGCGCCCCTTTCAACTGTGCGACGGCTTCCGGTGGCCTGTCGAGGTCAACGGCGCCTCGGGCGATCTGACCGAAGCACACGGCCGCCAGCACCCGGTCGGCGAAATCCTCGACATCCCCCCACGGTAGATACGGCTTGGAGATCAGCATCGCAGCGACCCCGTGCGCGACGGTCATCAACTCCAACGCCGTCGCGGTCGAGTCCCCCGGCGGGTAAGTGCCCTCCGCCATCAGCCCCTCGACCGCCGCGCGCAGGTGGACGAATGCCGAGCTGTTCAACGCGATGTCCACATCACTGCCCGGCCGGCTGTCTCCCATCGTCGCAATGCGGTACAGCTCAGGTGTTTTCATCGCGAACCGGACATACGCCAGCCCTTGGGCACGCAGCACCTCGATGGTCGACGGCTGTCCTGCCGCCACACTTTGCATCTCCTCGTCGAGCTTCTCGAAGTACCGTGCGCACACCGCGTCGAGCAGGGCGTCCTTGTCGGCGAAGTGCAGGTAGATCGACGGCGGGGTCACCCCGACCCGCTGCGCCACCGACCGGATCGACACCTCTTTCGCGTTGCCTGACTCGAGCAGCAGATCGGTGGTGGCGTCGAGGATTTCGTCGCGCAGCTGCTCTCCGGACCCCCGCGGAGCGCGTCGCCGTTTCATCGTGTGCCCGCCGGTTCGACCGAGCCCTCACCCGCGGTGCGCGACGGTTCGGCGGATTCGCGCAAGCCGATCCGTTCGTGCAGCCTCGCCAGCGGCTTGGGCGCCCACCAATTCCACCGGCCGAGCAGATGCATGAACGCCGGCACCAGTCCCATTCGCACCAGTGTCGCGTCGGCCAACACCGCCAGCGTCAACCCCACCCCGAACATCCGCATGAACGACACCTCCGCGGCGATCAGCGCGGCGAACGAAATCGACATCAGCAGCGCCGCCGCTGTCACCACGCGGCCGGTCCTGGCCAGGCCGAGTGCCACGCTCTCGTCGTTGCGGGCACGAGCGGACATCGCCGGGTCCTTGCCCAACTGCAGCCAGAACTCGCGTATGCGCGAGACCAGGAAGACCTCGTAGTCCATCGACAGCCCGAACGCGATGCAGAACAACAACACCGGCATGTTCGCCACCAAGGTCCCCGTCGGCGTGGTGCCAAGCGCGCCGAGATGACCTTCCTGGAAGATCCACACCAGCGCACCGAATGCGGCCGTCAGCGATAAGACGTTGAGTATCAACGCCTTCACCGGCAGCACCACGCTCCCGGTGAGCAGGAAGAGCAGCACGAACGTGATGGCCCCGATCACCCCGAGCACCAGCGGCAGTCGCGATGTGATCGCCGAGGCACTGTCCCGGTTCACCTGCGCGGTGCCGGTCAGGAGCACCGGAACATCGGCGGGAGTGCTCACGGCCTCCAGCCGGTCGAGCTGCGCTTCGGAGGCATCGCTGTACAACGGCGCCTCACTGGCCACCGTGAGAAACGCGCTGCCGTCCTTGACGCCGGTCGCGGCCGACGGCGGCCCGACCGGGTTACCGTCGACGAACGTGCCGCCGGGGGCCGACACCGACGACACGTCGGCAACCCGCGAAAGATCGGCGGCGTAGCGGTCCACCATTGCGGGCGTGATCCCCTTGGTGTCCGGTATGACGACGGTGACGTTGCGGGCCGCGTCGACGGCGAAGTCGTTGCGCAGCTCGTCGCCGACCTGGCGCGCCGATGCGGACTGAGGCAGCACCCGCTCGTCCGGGAACCCCCAACGCGCGTTGAGGAACGGCGCGCCGAGCACCAGCAGCAGCGTGACGATCGCGAGCCCAATCGGAAGCGCCCGGCGCATCACGACTTTCGTGCAGCGGTACCAGAACGACTGCTCGACGGGTTTGCGAACCGGCTCCGGCCTGCCGAACAGCCGTCGACCGAACCGCCGCACATCCAAAGAGTCCAACCGGTCGCCGAGCAGCACGATCGCCGCGGGCGCCACGACCACCGCGGCGACCGCCGCAAACGTCACCACCGCGATTCCCGCGTATGCGAACGACTTCAGGAAGTACATCGGGAACAGCACCATCGCGACCATGGACAGCGCGACCGTCATCGCCGAGAACAACACCGTGCGCCCGGCGGTCACCATCGTGCGCACCAACGCCGAGTCGGGTTCCACGCCATCGGCGAGCTCGTCGCGATACCGGCTGATGATCAACAGCGTGTAGTCGATGGCGAGCGCCAAACCCATTGCGACCGTGAGGTTCATGGCGAAGATCGAGACGTCGGTGAGGTAGGTGACGCCGCGCAGCACCGCCATCGACCCGAGGATCGCGAAACCACCGATGGCCAACGGCAGCGCGGCGGCGAGCAGGCCGCCGAACACCCAAACCAGCGCCACGAAGCACAGCGGGATCGCGATCGCCTCCATCTTCAGGAGGTCTCTTTCGCTCTGCCCGTTGATCTGCACGTAGATCATGGCCTCGCCACCGGCGCGCACGGTGACGCCGTCGCGGTCGTGCACGAGGCGCTCGGAGAGTGCCTTGGCATGCTTCTGCGCGGCGCTTTCACCGCCGGTGATGCCGGCGACGATCAACCCGGTCTTTCCGTCCTCGCTGACGAGCGCGGGCGCGGCGGTGGGCGGCGCGCTCCACAGCGAGGTCACCCCGACGACGGACGGTGCGGCCCGCAGTTCGGCGGCCAGCTCCTCGCCGACGGCGCGCGCGGTCGGGCTCTGCGCGCCCTCGTCGGAATGCACGCTGAGAATCAGCTCCATGTCGCCCTGACCGAACTTGTCGACCAAGAGCTTTGTGGCCTTCGCCGACTCCGAGGTCGGGTCCTGGAAGCCGCCCGCGGAAAGGTGCTTGGCGACGGGGATACCGAATATCCCGCACGCGACCATCACCAGAACCGCTATCGCGATGATGCGCCGAGGCGCCGCTATCGCCAGATGTGCGATTCGTTGCAGCACTCGGTGTCCTCTCGGCTCTGGACTAACGTCGGTAACTTAACAACGGTAAGTCACAAGCGTCAACGCTCCTGCCGGACACACGACTCACGGACCCGCCGCGTTCACTGCGATTCTTCGCGATGAGTTGCGGCGTTCCTGGTAGTCGTAATCGACATGACGACGACAGACTCGGCGACCGCCGCCACCACCACGCGCGACACCGCGATGGACATCGGCCTGTTCATCCTGAGAATCGGTGTCGGCGCGGCCATTCTTCAGGCCGGCCTCATCAAGGCCTTCGACTTCGGCACCACGGTCGGTTTCATGGAGTCCGCCGGGTGGCGGTTGCCGGGGTTGGCCGCGTTCATGGTCACCGCGGCCGAGACGCTCGGTGGCCTTGGACTCATCTTCGGTGCGCTGACGCCGTTGGCTGCGTGCGCGGTGATCGCGGCGATGGTCGACGCCTGGGCCGTCAACGTGTCGCAGTCGGCTTTCTGGTCCGAACCGTTCAACGTGCCGTTCCTGATCGGCGTCGGCGCCGCTGCGCTGTTGTTCCTCGGAGCGGGCGCGTACGCGGTCGACGCCAAGGTGTTGGGCCGCGTGTCGTGGGGTCGGCGCGTAGCCGTCGGCCTGCTGGTCGTGGCATTCGCGGCCGCGATCCTGACCTGGGTTGCGCTGCTCGGCACCAACCCCATCCACTTCACCGCCAGGGCCTAGCTGTTCTTCGCGGGCAGGTTGTGAACGTCGAGGCGTTCGATAGGTGACTTTCCCTTGATGCCGGTGTGGGGTCGGTGG
>NZ_LQIR01000029.1:0-35652 GCF_001499925.1 Mycobacterium lehmannii | reverse complement strand
CCACCGACCCCACACCGGCATCAAGGGAAAGTCACCTATCGAACGCCTCGACGTTCACAACCTGCCCGCGAAGAACAACTAGCTCACCGACTGCAGCCGCTGCGCCGGCGCGAACGTGGCATCGCCGAGCCCGAGGTGCTCGCGCAGCGTGTCGCCGGTGTACTCGGTGCGAAACAGCCCGCGTCGCTGCAGTTCCGGCACCACCGCGTCGACGAAGTCGTTGAAGGTGCCCGGCGACTGCGCCGCGGATACCATGAACCCGTCGGCTTCGCCGGCATTGAATGATTCCTCGATCTGGTCGGCGACTTGCTCTGCGGTACCGACGAATTGGGGTAGCAGCACACCCTGGGCGTACCACTTACCGATATCGCGCAGGGTCAGGTTGTCGCGGTTGGCGACTCGCCGCGCCGTGTCGAACAGACCCTGCGTACCGGTCACCTGCACGTCTTCCACCGGAGCGTCGAGGTCGTAGTCCGAGAAGTCGTGGTCGGTGTGCACCGACAGGGTGATGAGCCCAGAGATCGGATCGGCCAACTCGTTGTGGAACTCCTGCTTCTCCCGGGCGATTGACTCGGTCTCCCCGACGAACGGGATGAACGCCGGGAAGATCAGCACCTTGTCGGGGTCGCGGCCGAAATCCGAAGCGCGCGACTTGATGTCGCCGTAGTAAGCCCGCCTGCCCTCCGGTGTGGGATCGATCTCGAAGATCGCCTCCGCCCACCGCGCAGCGAAATCCCTTCCGGTGTTCGACGAGCCGGCCTGAATCAGTACCGGTCTGCCCTGCGGCGAGCGCGAAACGTTCAACGGGCCGCGCGTCTTGAAGAAGCGGCCCTCGTATTCGACGGCACGAACCCGCGAGGGGTCGGCGAAGACGCCCTCTGACTTATCCAGCACCAGCGCATCGGACTCCCAGCTCGACCACAACTCCAGTGCAGTGCGGACGAACTCGTCGGCACGCTCGTAGCGCAACTCGTGGTCGAGATGGTCGTCGTGGCCGAAGTTCTGCGCCTCGCTCTGCGTCAGGGATGTGACGATGTTCCACGCCACCCGGCCGCGGGTGATGTGGTCGAGGCTGGCGAATATCCGCGCCAGTTCGTAGGGAAAAATAGGTGGCGGACTTGGTGATCGCAACGCCGAGCTTGGAAGTCACCGCGCCGATGCTGGCCGCGACGATCGACGGGTCCAGCGTCGCCGTCGCCTGGGTGCCGCGACGCAACGGTTCGGTGATGTCGTCACCAAAGCGGATCGGTGCGGCGAGTAGATCGGCGAAGAACACGAAGTCGAACTTGCCGCGCTCGAGAATGCGGCCGATGCGGTGGGTAGTACTCCGGCGTGGTGAACCCGGTATCGCTGGCGGGATGGCGCCACGCCGCATGCGAATGGGTGACCTGTGAGGCGATCTGGAAACCGCCCAGGTGTAGTTGACGCGCCACAAGCGCTCCTTTAGCAGCGATTTGTGCGTGAAAACGTTCGCTGCAGCAGCGCGACGCCGTCGTCGACGACCGACTCGAGGATGCCCGCCACCACCGCATGGATGAACAGCTGCAGCGAGGCGTACTGGACCGTCGGCTCAGGCGCGGCGTCGTACGGTGTGTCGCTGAGCACCTCGTCGGCTCCCACGGCGACATCGGTCAACACGGTGGTGCCGGTGCCGGTGCGGCGCTGGCCGAAGCCGTCCCAGTCGTCGAAGATGCGGACTCCGTCACGGCCGGCGGGCACCACCACGTTGGCGACCGAGTCGTGGTCGGTGGTGGCCGTCACCGTGAGGTAGTCAGAGAACAATGTCCCTGTGCTGTAGAACTTCTCGCCATTCAGTCGGTAGTTTCCCGGATTCGCGGGGTCGGGCAGCAGACGCGTCTTGAACACCAGGCTGCCGACGGCCAATGAGCCCTTCTCGCTGAACGCGTTGCCGAAGACCTTGCCCGCGGCGACCTTGTCCAGCCACGCCCGCGACGTCGGCTGATCGGCTGTGCGCAGCCGTTCCTCGACGAACCAGAAGTGGGTCCGGAAGATGTGCGCGACGATCGGGTCGGCGTGCGCAACGTCGACCACAGCGGAAAACAGCTGGGGCACAGTGAATCCAGCACCACCTGCCTCGGCCGGGAGCCGAAGCGTGCCGAAGCCCGTGTGTTTGAGCGCGGCGACCGCGTCAAAGGGGTTCTCGTCGTTGAGGTCCCGGTCGCTGGCGCCTGCGGCGATGCGGGCGAGCAGCTCGGTCCATTCCGGTGTGCCGGGAAGTATGGGGGTCGGGTGGTCGGCCGTTGTCATGGCATTGTTTTACCGGCGCCGCCCATCGCGGGCACTGCTTTGACTCAGCGCGAACCTAACACTCCGCCAACGCCAGCACCTCCTGGAATCCCTCGACGAGGCAGTCGTGGAAGAGGTCGTAATCCGGTATCGCGCCGGTGTCGACGTTGATGCCGAAATGACAGGTGCCCGCATAGGTCAACAACGTCACGTTGACGGCTGCGCCGATCGTGGGCCCGAACGCGTACTGCGCGCCGACGCGGGCCCCACCGAGATAGACCGGGACTGGGATGCCCGGCACATCGCTGGCGACGAAGTCGACGTGGCGCAGGATGGACCCGATGTACCAGCGGGGCATGAGGTTGAGTGCCCCGGCGATTGTCTGGGTGTAGGGCAACGAGCGTTCGTGACGCACTTTGTCTGTGCGACAGCGTATTTCGCTGATCCGGTCGGACGGGTCGGCCACTCCCGCGGGGATGTCGAATCGCATGAGCGTGATGTGGTTGCCGCCCATCGCGTCGGTCGTGGTCCGCAGGTTGATCGGCATGGTCAGATGCAGATCGCCGATACCGACACCGTGCTTGTCGTGATAGCGGCGCAATCCGCCGGCGACTCCGGCGACGAAGGCATCGTTGAGGGCGCCGTCGCAGCGGTGCGCCGCGTCGCGCAGCCGATGCAGCGGAACGTCATGCACGGCGAGGTGGCGCACGAGGCTGCGTCGCGTCATGAGGGGCGAGCCGGTGCTGTTCACCGGCCGGACGGTCCGGTAGATCGATGCCGCCGTCGCCGCCGCGGAAGTCAAAGTCTGCTGGGGCCGGCGAATCCCGCCGAACAGCCATCCGGGGGCCGACTTGATCGCGGCGCTGACGGCGGCGCCGGCCAGCCCGGCGTTGTACCGGATCGTGTCTCCATAACCCGTGAACCACGACGCCGTGTGCGCCTGCGGCTCCGCGGGCAGCGGCTCGACGGTGCTCGGGCTTTGCTCCACGTCGAACAGGATCATCCCGATCTGGACGCCGCCCACGCCGTCGGTCAACGCGTGATGGAAGCGGCACAGCAGGGCCGCCGCACCATCTTCCAAGCCGTCGATCAGGGTGGCTTCCCACAGCGGCCGGACCCGGTCGAAGTCGGCCATCTGTGCCAGTCGCGCCATCTCCAGCACCGTCTGGAGCGTGCCGGGCGCCGGCGCGGTCACTCGCCGTAGATGGAAGTCGAGGTCGAAGTCGGGTGCAGGCTCCCACCGCGGCGGTGCCGGCGGCGGCGACTGCGCCACCCGCTGGCGGAACATCGGCAGAATGCGACTGATCCGGTCGAAGCGGTTCCGGACCTCGTCCCAATCCGGAACCCGCTCGAGCATGATCACCGTCACCACCGTCGACCGCAGCCGCGGGTCGGTTTCCATCGCCCAGGTGAAGGCGTCCGAGTTGCGCATGAATGCAGTCATAAGATCTCCCGCACTCAACGCTACGGCCGCGTGTCACTCACCGCGATGCTCTAGCGGAGCCAGAGGACCAAAGGCCCCAAAGATGACCACGAAAGTCCTACCGGACCGGGTCAGGGCTTCATGAAGCCGATCTTCGTGTAGTCGGCGTCGGCCAGGCCGAACGCACCGAAGTTCGCCAGATTGCTTCGCGTCGCGATGTTTCCAGGCGACTGGGTCAACGGCAGGCTGAACACCTCTTCGAACAGCATCTTGTCCAGCTCGTTGGCCAGCACCCGGGCTTTGGCGGGATCCAGTTCGCCGACGGTCTGCTCGATCTTCGCGTCGATCTCCGGGCTGCCGATCTGTCCGAAGTTGCTTTCGGCTCCGGTCCGGTAGATCTGCGTCAGACTTGCGAGCGGGAAAGCATCGCCGCTCCAAGAGAATTGGGCGATGTCGAAGTTGCCGACGGTGACGTAGTCGGTGAAGAAGCCGGCGGCCGGGCGGACGTCCAACTCCAGTTTCACGCCGATCTGGGCGAGGTTGTTCTGCGCGATCTGTCCGTACTGCCGGGTGCTGAGCGAGTCGAACAGCACGTCGCGGATCACGAGCTGGCGGCCGTCCTTCTCGCGGAACTGGCCATTGAGCCGCCAACCGAGCGCGTCGAGTTCCTGCTTGGCCTTCTCCGGGTCGAAGGCGATGACGCCGCTGTTGTCCTGATAACCCTCCTGGCCCGCGACGAAGATGTGGTTGTTCAGCGGTGCGGGGTTGTCGGCGAGGCCGCGCTGGGTGACTTCGGCGATGGTCTTGCGGTCGATGCCCTTGGCGATTGCGCGTCGCAGCGCGGGGTCGGCCAAAATCGAACCCGGCGAGCCGTTGAACGTGAAGTGATACCAGGCCAATCCGGGCGCCCGCCGGATGGTCACGCCCTGCGTGCGTCGAGCGATCTCCATCTCGTCGAGCGTGGCCAGACCGGTGGCGTCGATCGTGTTGTTCTGCAGCGCGGGGATGCGTGCGGCGTCGTCGAGGACCAGGAACGTGATGCTGTCCAGCAGCGGCTGCTCACCCCACCATTTGGGGTTGCGGGTCAACGTGATTCGTTTGGCACCACGGTCGAGGTTGGAGACGATGAACGGCCCCGCCGACGGTCCGGGGCCGTTGAGCTGACCCTTGTTGAAGACCTCCGGGTTTTCCGTCGAGCTCTTGGGCACCAGCATGCTGGTGCCTGCGAACATCCCGCGCCAGTCGGACCACGGCTCGGCGAACGTGATGACGGCCTGGCGGTCGTCGACGCCCCGCTCGACCTTCTCGACCCGGTCGCTGCCGTTGGTCGCGGCGATCGCGAACCGGTCGTCCTTGCCGCTCGTGGCGTTGATCTGGGACTGGATGTCCTCCCAGGTGATCGGCGCGCCGTCGCTCCACACCGCTTCCGGGTTGATCGTGTAGGTGACGACCTGCGGGTCGGTGCTCGTCAGCTCCACATCGGTGAAGTAGTCGGTGTTCACCGTGGCCGAGCCGTCGGGGCCGATCCGGAACGCGCGCGGCATCGCCGGCTTCATCAGCGAGTTGTTGTCACCGGTGTTGCCGTCGATGTGCAGCGGGTTGAAGTTCGGCGGGAACTCGTTGATCGACAGCCGCAGGTTGCCGCCCTGCTGCAGGTCGGCGACGTCCTGCGGGTTGATGTCGTTGGTGTTTCCCACTGTCGCCTCGCCGCCGGCGGAGGGAGCTTCCTCGGAACCTCCCGAGCACGCGGTCAGGGTCAGCGCGGCGATGATCGAAGCCGCAGCAAAGCGTCGCATCCTCATGCGGTCCGACTTTAGCGGCGATTCACCTGTGGTCGCGGGACCGCGGCCAGCAACCGCCGCGTGTAGTCGTGCTGTGGGTCGGTGAACACCTGGTCACCGTCGCCCTGTTCGACCACGGTGCCCTTGTACATCACCGCCACCCGGTGGGCCAGGTGCCGCACCACCGAGAGGTCGTGGGAGACGAACAGATAGGACAGCCCGAACCGCTGCTGCAGATCCAACAGCAGGTTGATGATGCCGGCCTGGATCGAGACGTCCAGCGCCGACACCGGCTCGTCGAGCGCGAGGATCTTCGGCTGTAGCGCGAGCGCCCGCGCAATGCCGATGCGCTGCTTCTGCCCGCCGGAGAACTCGGCCGGATAGCGGGTGGCGTCTTCACGTTGCAGCCCGACGATGCCGAGCAGCTCGCCGATCCGTTCGTCGCGCTGGCGCTTGTCGAAACCGTTGGCCTGCAACGGTTCGGCGAGCACTTCGAACACCGGCAGCCGCGGGTCCAACGAGGCCACCGGGTCCTGGAACACCACCTGCAGGTTCCCTCGCAGCTCTCGGCGGGCCCGCCGGTCGAGTGAGGCCACATCCCTGCCGAGCACCTCGATGGAGCCGCCTTCCGGGGCGGTCAGCGCCAGGATCTGGTGCAGGGTTGTCGACTTGCCCGATCCGGACTCTCCGACGATGCCCAGCGTGCGGCCCTGGTGCAGTGCGAAGCTGATGCCGTCGACGGCGCGCACCGCACCGACCTGGCGGCGAAACACCACACCCTTGGTCAGCTTGTAGGTCTTGACCAGATCATCGACGCGCAGCACCACTGGCGGCTCGGCGGAAGTCGGTGTGTCGCGCGGGGCGGTCGACACGCCGTAGATCTCGGCGGCGCTGCGGCCGACGACGTGTTCGGTGCGGATGCACGCGGCGAAATGGCCCGATCCGGAGTCCATCGGCAGCAGCTCGGGTTCGGCGGCGCGGCAGTCGTCGATCGCAAGCGGACAGCGTGGGGCGAACGGGCACCCGGGCGGCAGCGCGGCCATCGACGGAGGTGCCCCCGGGATGGGGATCAGGCGCGCGCCCTGTGCGGCGTCGAGGCGCGGCACGGAGCCCAGCAGCCCGACGGTGTAGGGCATGCGGCGGTCGCGGTAGAGCTCATCGACGCCGGCCACCTCGACCGCACGCCCCGCGTACATCACCAGGGCGCGGTCGGCGAATTCGGCGACCACCCCCAGGTCGTGGGTGATGATCAGGACGCCGGCGCCGGTCACATCGCGGGCGGTCTTCAGCACTTCGAGGATCTGCGCCTGCACCGTGACGTCCAGAGCGGTCGTCGGCTCGTCGCAGATGATCAGGTCGGGATCGTTGGCGATGGCGATGGCGATCACGACCCGTTGGCGTTCACCGCCGGACAGCTCGTGCGGGAACGACTTGGCTCGTCGGTCGGGCTGGGCGATGCCGACCAGCTCGAGCAGTTCGACCGCGCGCTTCCTGGCGGCTTGCCGGCCGATGCCGCGCTGGTGGATCCCGATCGCCTCGGCGATCTGGTCGCCGACGGTGTAGACGGGGGTGAGCGCCGACATGGGGTCCTGGAAAACCGTGCCGATGGCCTTGCCGCGGATCGCCGACATCCGCTGGTCGGACAGGCCGATCAACTCGTCGCCGTGCAGGCGGATGGAACCCGTCACCTCGGCGTACTCGGGCAGCAGCCCGACGACGGCCATCGCGCTGGCCGATTTGCCCGCCCCGGATTCGCCGACCAGCGCCACGACCTCGCCCTTGCCGACGTCGAAGTTCATGCCGCGCACCGCTTTCACCGGTACCGAGTCCGTGGGGAACTCGACGGTGAGGTCGCGGACCTCGAGTAGGCTCATCGCTTGCGTCTCCGAAGTTGGCGGGCACTCGGATCGAGCGCGTCGCGCAGGCCGTCGCCGACGAGGTTGGCGCACAGGATGATCAGCACCAGCACACCGCCGGGGAACAGAAACAGCCACGGGAACGTCGTCGCCGACTTCGTGCCGTCGGCGATCAGCGTACCGAGCGACACATCGGGCGGCTGGATGCCGAAACCCAGGAAGCTCAGTCCTGTTTCGGCCAGCACGGCCACACCGACGTTGAGCGCCGTGTCGATGATGATGATCGACGCGACGTTGGGCAGGATGTGGCGGATGATGATCCGCCAGTTGCTGACACCCATATAGCGTGCGGCCGCGACGAATTCGCGGTCGCGAAGGCTCATCGTCATGCCACGGACGATCCGGGAGCTGATCATCCAGCTGAACAACGACAGCAGCACGATCATCCAGATGATGTCACCTTTGGTGCGCTGCACCACGATTGAGATCAGCAGGAAGCTCGGAACCACCAGCATCAAGTCGACCAGCCACATCAGGGCGGGGTCTCGCCAGTCGGCGAAGTACCCGGAGATCGTGCCGACAGTCGCCGCGATGATCGTCGAGATGAACGCGACGCAGACACCGATCAGCATCGACTTCTGCATCCCGCGCAGCGTCTGGGCGAAGAGGTCCTGTCCCAGCGCGTTGGTGCCGAACCAGTGCTCGGGGCTGGGCGGCTGCTGCAACGCGAAGTAGTCGAGGTCGTTGTAGCTGTAGGGCAAAAGGGGCGGCAATGCGTAGCACCCGATGAACATGACCACCAACAGCACCAGGGAGATCACGGCCGGCTTGTTGCGCAGGAACCGGCGGAACACCAGCGTTCGTCGCGACGCGAAGCCGTCCGAGACGCCGGACTGCGCGGTGGTCGACTTCTGTGTGGTGGCGGGTTCGGTCATGACGCCCGCACCCTCGGATCGAGCGCGGCGTAGACCACGTCGGAGAGCAGGCCGGCCAACAGGATCATTGCGCCGGACAACACGGTGATCGCCGCGACGATGTTGATGTCCTGGTTACCGATGCCGGTGACGATCCATTCCCCGATGCCGTACCAGCCGAAGATCTTCTCGATGAACACCGCACCGGTCACCAATCCCGCGACGCTGTAGGCGAACAACGTCGCCATCGGGATCAGCGCGGTGCGCAGGCCGTGCCTGACGAGCGCGCGCCGGCGCGTCAGGCCCTTGGCCCGCGCGGTGCGGATGAAGTCCTGACCCAGGACGTCGAGCATGGCGTTGCGTTGGTAGCGGCTGTAGATCGCGATCGAGGAGATGGCGAGCGTCATGCTGGGCAGCACCAGGTGCTGTAATCGGTCGACGAACTGGTTCCACGCCCCCTCGATGGGGAAGGGCGAAGTCTCGCCGGTGTATTCGAAGATCCGGACGCCGAGCACGTTGTTGACGCCCAGCGCGGCCAGGATGAAGAGGTTGGCCAGAACGAAGGTCGGCGTGCTGATTACCAGAAGCGACAGCACCGTCACGACGCGGTCGCTGAGCCGGTACTGCCTGATGGCGCCCCACGCCCCGGCGGCCACGCCGATCACCGTCCCGACGACCGAGCCGATCAGCAACAGGCGGAGGCTGACACCCACCCGTCGCCACAGCTCGTCGGTCACCGGCTGCCCGCCGATCGTCATACCGAAGTCGCCGCGGATTGCGCCCGATACCCAGTGGGCGTACTGCTCGAGCACCGGCTTGTCGAGGTTGAGTTCGACGCGTTTGGCATCGATGACGCTCTGTGGCGGCCGCGGGTTGCGGCTCTCCAGGCTGTCGAGGGGATCGAACTGCCACGATGCGAGCAGGAAGACCAGGAACGACGCCAGTGCCAGCAGCACGACGTAATTGAGCAGTCGGCGCGCCAAGAACCGCGTCATGCGGAGCGTCCGTCGGTCGGCTGCATGCGCTCAGGTTAAGAGATGACTGCCGCGATGGCCGTTTTGCGGGCCGTCGCAGCGCGCCGAGCTGGCCATCTTGGCGAACTCTCACCGAGGGTGCAGGGGGCGTCCAGACAGCCCTGATTCAGTCGGAAGCATCTGCAAATTCACCGGTGGCCGCGCCGCCGGAGCGACTGGGCAACCACGAACGGAGAACTTCGATGACACGTCACAGCGTGCGACCCGCTAGCGGAATGCGGGCAGTCGCGGCGGTGATCGGCACCTGTGCGCTCGTGGCGATGGCCGCGCTCGGGCTGCTCGCCGAACACCCGGCCAGCGCCCCCGCAACCGCTGCTCCGGCCATGACGGTCGGTGCGACCAGCAGACACTCCACGCCGGCCACGACTCCGAATGTGGGAATCGCGAAGCCGGCCCTCAGGGGGCCGGCGCCGCTGCCGTCCGAGGAGGCAGCCGCCAAGTAGCGCCAACTGTTCGTTTCGTCTCGTTTCGTCGGGCTTCCGTTCGGCTATCCACCACGCAAGGGTTCGACGACGAAGCCCTGTTTGCGCTGTTAGACGGGCCGCGACACCGATCGCGCCCACCGGACCAAACGGAGATCGAAGTGAACACGAAACAGGTCAAGTTGTTCTCGGCAGCGGTCGGGACCAGCGCCCTGCTCGCGATGGGGGCCTTCTCGGTCGCCTCCACCACGGCCGCCCAGGACGACGAACCACCCGTGACCCCGGGACCGGTGACGACGTCGGAGATCACGACCGGCGAGACGGTCACCGACAGCAAGGCTCCCGAAACCCCCACGACGTCGGTGGCCACGCCGCCGGTGACCGCCGAACCGGCGCCGACCGGCTAACCGAACCGGCGGTTTCACAGCCGCCGCATAGCAAGCGCACAGCCGCCCCTCTTGGCGGCCGCGATAATGGAGCCGTGGCGACCCCCGGCGTGAGCGAGCAGAACTCAGGCCGAGTCGTCATGCGCCGCGCCGACGGCACACCGATCCACGTACTGGTTGTTGACGACGAACCGGTACTCGCCGAGCTGATGTCGATGGCCTTGCGCTACGAGGGCTGGGACATCACGACCGCCCCTGACGGGGCTTCGGCCATCGCCTCGGCCCGCCAGGTCCCGCCCGACGTCGTGGTGCTCGACGTGATGCTGCCGGATATGAGCGGCCTCGACGTGCTGCGCAGACTGCGCGAGCAGATTCCCGGGTTACCGCTGCTGCTGTTGACCGCCAAGGACTCGGTGGAGGATCGCATCGCCGGGTTGACCGCAGGCGGCGACGATTACGTCACCAAACCGTTCAGCATCGAGGAAGTGGTCCTGCGCCTACGCGGGCTGCTGAGGCGCACCGGTGTGGCCACAGAACCGGACGGTGCAAAGATCGTCGTCGGCGACCTGGTGCTCGACGAGGACAGCCACGAGGTGTCGCGCGGCGGTGAGTTGATCACGTTGACCGCGACCGAATTCGAGCTGCTGCGGTTCATGATGCGCAATCCAAAACGCGTGCTGAGCAAGGCGCAGATCCTTGATCGCGTATGGAGTTACGACTTCGGCGGCCGCTCGAACGTCGTCGAGTTGTACGTCTCGTACCTGAGAAAGAAGATCGACAACGGGCGAGCACCGATGATCCACACCCTGCGCGGTGCCGGGTATGTCCTCAAGCCCGCGCGCTGACGGGCCGTCGCGGATCCGCTGGCCGCGGACGTGGTCGTTGCGCGCGCGGCTGCTCGCTTCCCAGATCGTGTTGCTTGCATTGGTGTGTGCGGCGGTCGGCATGGGGACCGTCCTTGCGTTGCAACACTTTCTGGTCAACCAACTCGATGAGCGTTTGGCCGAGACGGCTCGACGTTCGGCCGGCCTGTTCGAGTTCGGCCCGCCACCGGGGCCGCCGGGATTTCCACGGCCGGGTTTTCGTCATCGCATGATGATCCGAGACGATCTCGGTCCGGGTCCCGCGTTTCTCAACGCGCCGGGGCAGGCCGCCCGCACCGTCGGCGCGGTCGTGTCGGGCGCCACCCCGGTCGACGCCGGCGTGATCGAAGCAGACGGCACCCGCAGCCAGATCAGCACGGCCGCAGCGCAACAACTCGCGCGCGTGGCGTCGGACTCGCCGACCACCATCGACCTCGAAGGGCTCGGCCGTTACCGAGTGGTGGCGATGCATTCGCCCCGACGCGGTGACACGATCGTGATCGGGCTGCCCACCTCCGACGTCGACGACACGTTGTTCACCGTCGCGATCATCTTCTGCGTGGTCGGGGCGACCGCGTTGATCGGCGGAACGACGGCGGGCGTCGTGATCATCCGCCGCCAACTCGCGCCGCTGGCAAGGGTTTCCGATGCGGCACGCCAGGTCGCCGATCTCGAGCTCGACCGCGGCGAAGTGCGACTACCGACGCCGATCGTGAAAGTCGACCCGGCCGGCGAACATACCGAGGTCGGGCAGTTGGGCTCCGCGTTGAACCGGATGCTGGACCGGATCGCGTCGGCGTTGTCGGCGCGGCACGCCAGCGAGACACGCGTGCGCCAGTTCGTCGCGGATGCCAGCCACGAGCTCCGCACGCCGCTGGCCGCCATCCGCGGCTATACCGAACTGGCGCAACGCAAACGCGATGACGTCCCCGATGACGTCGCCCACGCGATGAACCGGGTGGAGTCCGAGACGCGGCGCATGACCGAACTGGTCGAAGACATGTTGCTGCTGACGAGGCTCGACACAGGGCGGCCGCTACAGAGCGAGCCGGTGGATCTTTCCCGGTTGATCCTCGACGCGGTCGGCGACGCCCACGTCGCCGGGCCGGACCATCGATGGCAGCTCGACCTGCCCGAGGAGCCCGTCGTCGTGGTCGGCGATCAGGCGCGCCTGCACCAGGTGCTGGCGAACCTGCTCGCCAACGCGCGCACCCATACTCCGCCCGGCACGTCGGTGACGACGTCTTTGCGCGTTGTCGGCGACGGGACAGCGGTGCTGACCGTCGCCGACGACGGCCCCGGCATCCCCGTGTGGCTGCAGCCAGAGATTTTCGAGAGATTCGCTCGCGGCGACTCGTCACGGTCTCGTCGCGACGGGGGGACCGGCCTCGGGTTGGCGATCGTGGCCGCCGTCGTCAAGGCCCACCGCGGCACCATCGAGGTGGTCAGCGCCCCCGGTGACACCCGCTTCGTGGTGACCTTGCCCAGCCGGTGATCTGGTCGTTCATTCGATCGGCCTGATTTTCTTGGGCCTCTTCTTGGGGGCGCGGTTATATGGTCGACGGATGTCTGTGACCGACGAGTATCTGAAGAACAACGAGGAGTACGCGAAGACGTTCTCCGGTCCGCTGCCGCTGCCGCCGAGCAAGCACGTCGCGGTGGTGGCCTGCATGGATGCCCGTCTCGACGTCTACCGGATTCTCGGTCTGGGCGACGGTGAGGCCCACGTCATCCGCAACGCCGGCGGCGTCATCACCGACGACGAGATCCGCTCGCTGGCCATCAGCCAGCGGCTGCTCGGCACTAAAGAGATTATCCTGATCCACCACACCGACTGCGGCATGCTGACCTTCACCGACGACGGTTTCAAGCAGCAGATCCAAGACGAGATCGGCATCAAGCCCGAGTGGGCGGCCGAGTCCTTCATCGACCTCGAGGTGGACGTGCGGCAGTCACTGCGACGGATCGAGGCGAGCCCGTTCGTCACCAAGCACGAGTCGCTGCGCGGTTTCATCTTCGACGTAGCAACCGGCCGGCTCACCGAGGTCACCCCGTAGCCCCTTCTTCACTGCCGCGAGCGGCCGTGTCTGTACACGACACGCCGCCAGATTCCGGCAGTTTGCGGTCACTCACGGCCCGCAAGCGACCGCTAACCGACCTTGTAGGTCGCGATCGCCTTCGCCACGGCATCGCCCTCGACGGTCACGACATCGACCTCGCAGTTCACCAACGTCTTGCCTCGCCGCAGCACCCGCCCGATGGCGACCAGGTCACAGGCGCGAGCGGGCGCCAGGAACTGCATCGACATCGACGTGGTAACCCCGCGCAGTGGCTCCGGCACCTCAGCTTGCGACCACGCCGCGGCCATCACCGCGACGTCCGCCAAGGCCGCAATCGCGCCGCCGTGCACCATGTCGCCGACGGTCACGTTCGACTTATCCCACGGCAGTCGCAACCGGATCGCGTCGCCGTCGAGTCGCTCGGCGACGATGCCGAGTTTGGCGACGAACGGGGACTGCGGGATGAACTGCGCCATGACATCGGCACCCGTCCGGGGCGGGGAAGTGGTGGTCATGGGTCGAGTATCGGCACTGGGCGCGCCGAAGCAATTACGTCGCGGGTAAGCGCGGAGCGCACGCTCGCGGCCCCTCGAGCGCGGCCAAACCGTCGAATTTTAGCGGCCTGTCGTGGGCAAACACGCACGCTCGCACCACGAGGGGAGGCATGAGGGGGACGCACGAAAGGGCAGCGGGGCACCGACCGGTCGCGTTGACACTGCGGGCGGCAGCGGTGTCTAATATCGGGTAATGATCGTAAATATGGTCATTCCTACCAACTTTACGAGGAAATCTATGACGACCACGAGCGAACAGCTCAACGCGGGCCGCTACGAACTCAGCCATCTGCGGTCCCTGGAAGCCGAGGCCATCCACATCATCCGTGAGGTCGCCGCGGAGTTCGAGCGGCCCGTGCTGCTGTTCTCCGGCGGCAAAGACTCCATCGTGATGCTGCACCTTGCGCTGAAGGCATTCCGCCCGGGCCGGCTGCCGTTCCCGGTCATGCACGTCGACACCGGACACAACTTCGACGAGGTGCTGCAGACCCGCGATGAGCTCGTCGAGGAGTTCGGTGTCCGGCTGGTCGTGGCCAAGGTGCAAGACGATATCGACGCCGGCCGCGTGGTCGAGACGATCCCGTCGCGCAACCCGCTGCAAACGGTGACCCTGCTGCGCGCGATCCGCGAGAACAAGTTCGACGCCGCGTTCGGCGGCGCCCGCCGCGACGAGGAGAAGGCGCGCGCCAAGGAGCGGGTGTTCTCCTTCCGCGACGAGTTCGGCCAATGGGATCCGAAGGCCCAGCGGCCCGAGCTGTGGAACCTCTACAACGGGCGCCACCACAAGGGTGAGCACATCCGCGTGTTCCCGCTGTCGAACTGGACCGAATTCGACATCTGGTCCTACATCGGCGCCGAGCAGATCAAGCTGCCGTCGATCTACTACGCCCACCGCCGCAAGGTGTTCGAGCGCGACGGCATGCTGCTGGCCGTGCACAAGTACCTGCAGCCGCGCAAGGACGAGGAGATCGTCGAGAAGACCGTCCGGTTCCGCACCGTCGGTGACGTCACCTGCACCGGCTGCGTGGAGTCGCACGCCGCAACGGTTTCCGAGGTCATCGCCGAGACGGCGGTCTCGCGGCTCACCGAGCGCGGCGCCACCCGCGCCGACGACCGCATCTCCGAGGCCGGTATGGAAGACCGCAAGCGAGAGGGCTACTTCTGATGACTCGCACCACCGAACGGCCCACCGCCCGGCCCGCCGCGACGCTGCTGCGGATCGCCACCGCGGGTTCCGTCGACGACGGCAAGTCGACCCTCATCGGCCGGCTGCTGTTCGACTCCAAGGCCGTCATGGAAGACCAATTAGCCTCTGTCGAGCGGACTTCCAAGGAACGCGGTCACGACTACACCGATCTGGCGCTGGTGACCGACGGCCTGCGGGCCGAGCGTGAGCAGGGCATCACGATCGATGTGGCCTACCGCTACTTCGCAACGCCCAAGCGCAAATTCATCATCGCCGACACCCCGGGCCACATCCAGTACACCCGCAACATGGTGACCGGTACGTCCACCGCGCAATTGGCGATCGTCCTGGTCGACGCGCGCCACGGGTTACTCGAACAGTCCCGCCGCCACGCGTTCCTCGCATCGCTGCTCGGTATCCGGCACATCGTGCTCGCGGTGAACAAGATGGATCTGATCGATTGGGACAGAGAGCGTTTCGAGAAGATCCGCGACGACTTCCATGACTTCGCCGCCCGCCTGGACATCCACGACGTGACGACGATTCCGCTGTCGGCGCTCAACGGCGACAACGTCGTCACCAAATCCGACAACACCCCGTGGTACGAAGGTCCGCCGCTGCTGAACCACCTCGAAGAGGTCTACATCGCCGGCGACCGCAACCTCGTCGACGTGCGGTTCCCCGTTCAGTACGTGATCCGCCCGCAATCCCTGGAACATCACGACCACCGCAGCTATGCGGGCACCGTCGCCGGCGGCGTGATGAAGGTCGGCGACGAGGTCGTCGTGCTTCCCACGGGCCTGACGTCACGAATCGCGGCAATCGAGGGGCCCAGTGGTCCGATCGACGAGGCCTTTCCTCCGATGGCGGTGGCGATCAGCCTCACCGACGACATCGACATCTCGCGTGGCGATCTCATCGCACGGCCGAACAACCAGCCGCGGGTGGCGCAGGAGTTTGATGCCACCGTCTGCTGGATGGCCGACGGTTCCGCGCTGGAACCCGGCCGCGACTACGTGCTCAAGCACACCACCCGTACCACGCGGGCCCGGGTCACGGCGCTGGACTACCGCCTCGACGTCAACACGCTGCACCGGGATAAGGAAGTAACCGCGCTCAAACTCAATGAGCTGGGCCGCATCTCGCTGCGCACACAACAGCCGCTGCTGCTCGACGAGTACAGCCGCAACGCGACAACCGGCTCGTTCATCCTGATCGACCCGAACACCAACGGCACGGTCGCCGCCGGCATGATCCTCCCGCAGGTGACCGCCCGCACCTCGAGCCCCAACACCGTCCGGCACGAGTCACTGTGCAAGGCCGAGGACCGGCTGAGCAAGGGCAGGACCGTGTGGTTCACCGGCCTTTCGGGCTCCGGCAAGTCGTCGGTGGCGATGCTCGTCGAGCAGAAGCTGATCGAAAAGGGCGTTCCCGCCTATGTTCTCGACGGCGACAACCTGCGTCACGGGCTCAACGCCGACCTCGGCTTCTCGATGGCCGACCGCGCCGAGAACCAGCGTAGGCTGGCCCACGTCGCGGCGATCCTCGCCGACTCCGGACAGGTTGTGCTGGTGCCCGCGATCAGCCCACTCGAGGAGCACCGGGCCCTGGCCCGAAAGGTCACCACCGAGGCCGGGCTCGACTTCTTCGAGGTGTTCTGCGACACCCCGTTGGAGGACTGCGAGCGACGCGATCCGAAAGGCTTGTACGCCAAAGCCCGTGCTGGTGAGATCACCCACTTCACCGGCATCGACAGCCCTTACCAGCGGCCGAAGAATCCCGATCTGCGGCTGACGCCCGAACGCGACCCGGAGGAGTTGGCTCAGATGGTGATCGATCTGCTGGAAAGTCGGCAGTGAGCGATCACGATCTCGCCGCCGAGCTGGCCACGGCGGCCGGAAAGCTCCTGCTCGACGTGCGGGACGAGCTCGCCGACGCGACCACCGCCGAACGAAAGGCCGCCGGAGACAAACGCTCCCACGATTTCCTGACCGAAGCGCTGGCAGCGGAGCGGCCAGGCGACGCTGTGCTGTCGGAGGAGGGCGCCGACGACCCGGTGCGCCTCACCGCCGAACGTGTCTGGATCGTCGACCCCCTCGACGGCACCCGGGAGTTCTCCGAACTCGGACGCGATGACTGGGCGGTGCACGTTGCCCTCTGGCAGGCAGGAGAACTGGTAGCCGGGGCCGTTGCGCTTCCGGCGCAGGGCATGACGCTGGCCACCCCGACGGTCACGCCGCCCCCGCCGCAACCCGAGACGCCGCGGATCGTCGTGTCGCGCACGCGGCCTCCGGCCATCGCGCTCGCGGTGCGTGACGCGCTGGGCGGCGCGCTCGTCGAGATGGGCTCGGCCGGAGCGAAGGTCGCCTCCGTCGTACAGGGACGCTCGGATGTCTATGTGCATGCCGGCGGCCAGTACGAGTGGGACTCCGCGGCCCCGGTGGCTGTCGCCCGCGCCGCTGGGCTGTTCACCTCGCGAATTGACGGGTCGCCGCTGTCCTACAACCGGCGCGATCCGCTGCTGCCCGACCTGGTGGTGTGCCGGCCCGAACTGGCCGACGCGGTGCTGCGGGTCACCGCGGCCGCCTAGCGCGGAACCTAGTCCAGCAACGCGAATCGTTCCCGGATCTCGTCGGGTACCAGCCCGAACTCCTCCGGTGTGTAACGGTGTTGGCCCTTCACGTCGCGGGGATTGGCGCGGTTGTACTGATCGACGAATCCGTCGAGGTCGTCGGGTGGCTCCATCCCCGCGGCTGAATAGACATGCTCCAGCGCTGTTTTCGGTGAGGAGACCAGGTCGCGGTAGTCGATGTCGACGAACGTGGCTGCATGCGTCGGCGTCCGGTCGCGTACCTCGTGGGCACGCCGGAACCACAGCTCGCTCTGAGTGACCTGCTGGCGGCCCACCTCGAACGCGTCGACATCGTCGCTGTAGGTGCTGCGGTACACCGCGAACAGGCTTGCGCCCGAGGTCAGCGTCGCCACGATGTCGCGGTGGATCTGCACAACCACCAGTCCCGGAAATGTCTCGATCAGGTGGTCCAACTCGGCGGTGTGCGCGGGAGCCTTGAGCACGAATCGACGGTCGTCGTGGCGGGCCAGCAGTTGCAGTATCTCGCGGTAGCGCGCGTAGGGCTCGGTGAAGTCCTGCGCGGCAAGCCATTCGGCGTAGCTCGGCAGCCGCATCATCGACGTGAAGCCCCAGTTGCGTAGGTCGGTGCCCATGGCCAGCACGCACTCCTCGGGCAGCGATGGGCCGGACGGATGCACGATCGCCATGTCCGGGTTGAGCGTATGCAGCAGTTGGCTGGCCGTCGCGCTCACCTCGGTGGGGTCGGGGCGGTCGGGGTCGATGAACAGCCAGGGTGATACCAATTCGGCAGGCAGCGGTGCGTGCAGACGGCGGTCGGTGCCCAGCAGGCGGAACAGAAACGTCGTGCCGGTGCGCCACCCGCCGATGATCACGATCGGCGGGGGCAACGCGACGTCGCACAGATCGGGCCGCGCAGCACGGCATTGTGCAATCCGCGCACCCGCGAGCAGCCTGCCGGTCGCCGACTGCAGCGCCATCCGGATGCCGACGGCGTTGAGCCTGCCGTCCTGCTCGGCCGAGCCCAGGAAGGCGTCCAAACCGTCGGCCCATCCTGGCGCGAACTGCTCAGGGGTGTATTCGCCACGCCGGCATGCCCGTTCGACGACACGTTGCGCGTCGAAACGGTAGCGGTGCGGATTCTCGGTCCGGTCCTTGTCGGCCTCGGCGTAGATCTGCTCGGCCACTTCGGTGCGCCGCGGCGACCGCCACGTCATCGCAGCTCCTCCAGCCGGATCCGGCGCGCGGCGGGCAGTTCCGGTTCTCCGACGGGGTGGAGGAACCGCAGGACGAACAGCCCGAAGGGCAGGCCCTCGGTGTCGAGCCAGTCGTAGCCGTCGACACCCGGGTTCTCCGCCGCGAGCACGAACCGAAACCTGCCATCGATCAGGGTGGTCGAGGCCGCGGTACGGGTGACGGTGCGGTGACGGTGGTCCAGCGAGTTGAGGAAGCGGTTGTACAGCACGATGTTCCAGTGCCGGCACGCCGGTACCGATCCTTCGAGCACCAACGCCTCACCGTCGGCCAACTGCCACGCGCCGCGAACGTAGTGGATGCCCGGCTCGGTGAACGCCGCGCCCCCGGCCATCGCCGACCAGTGCCGCACGGCGTTCGGTGCTTTCAAGTCGGCGGCTGTCGACAGTTCGAAAACCTTGGGCACGTTGGCGATCACGGTGCCCAGCCGCGAGAGCGCGCGGTCCAGATCAGTGGGGGAAGGGGGTGTGTCGTCGGCGTCGAGCACCTCGATGTGGCACCAGCCGGGGCTTGCCGGATCCGAGCTGTGATGCGCATAGCGCACCCACACCGACGACGATCCCGGCGGCAGGTCCGCCAGCGTGGCGGTGAACTTCCCGTCGGAGTCGATCCCCAGGTCGCCGGTCTCCAGGCGTGCCACCGCTGCCGCGTCGGCGACACCGGTCCCGCTGTACACCGTGATCGACTGGTACACCGAGTCTCCGACGTTGCCCGAGATTCGGTAGGTCCGGTCGTCGCGAATGTCGGTGATCCAATACCGGAAGTCGGGATTGTCCATGAAGAACTTCTCCCGCCACCCGTTGAACGGCACCAGTTCCGGACGATCGCGGTCGACTTCGAGGCGGCCCAGCAGATTGTTGACGGCCCGCGTCAGTGCCCGCTGGCCGTCGGCCTGTTCGCTCGGGTCAAGCCCTTCGGTGAACTCGGCCAGCGTCTCCACGGCCGTGCGCATCCCGTCGACCAGTGTCCGCCAACCGTCGCCCGCCATAGCTGCCGAACGTACCAACCGGGTCGTGCACGCGGTCAGTGGCAGAATCCTTCAGATGCGTATGTCGGCCAAAGCGGAGTACGCCGTCCGCGCGATGGTGCAACTGGCCACCGCCGACGACGGTGTCCTCGTCACCACCGACGACCTGGCCAAGGCGCAGGGCATTCCTCCGCAATTCCTCGTCGACATCCTGTCCGCCCTGCGCACCGACCGACTCGTACGAAGCCACCGCGGCCGCGAAGGCGGCTACGAGTTGGCCCGCCCGGCGAAAGACATCAGCATCGCCGACGTGCTGCGCTGCATTGACGGTCCGCTGGCCAGCGTTCGTGACATCGGACTGGGAGATCTGCCCTATACGGGTCCGACGACGCCGCTGACCGACGTCTGGCGTGCACTGCGCGCAAGCATGCGATCGGTGCTCGAGCAGACGAGCATCGCCGACGTGGCCGCCGATGCGCTGCCAAAGCACGTCCGCAAGCTCGCCGACGACTACCGCGATCAGGAGACCAAGCGGGGACACTCGCTGAACTAGCGCGGGTCAGGTCGCGCCGGAACCGTAGGGCCGGGTGATGATCTCGAGATAGTGGCCCGCCGGGTCCTGGAAGTAGACACCGCGACCGCCGTCGTTGTGGTTGATCTCGCCCGGGCGCATGCCCCTCGGATCTGCCCAGTGCTGCAGGCCCCGCTCCAGGATGCGGTCGTAGATCTCGGAGAACTCGTCCTCGGACACCAGGAATGCGTAATGCTGCGCACGGATGTCTTCCTCCGGGCCGACCTGGGCGTAATCGAGGCTGGCGTCGTGCGCCAGGTCCACGACCAGAAAATGACCGAACTCCCGGGCAGGGGGCAACCCGAACAAATCGGTGAAGAACCGCGCCGATTCCTCGCGGTCTTTCGAGGCCACGATGGTGTGGTTGAACGTGATGGCCATACCGATTCAGTCAACCACCGCGGTGGCGCGCGAACAACGATGCACGATGGACCCGTGACGTTCGACTTCAGGGACCTCGAACATCCCGTCATCGTGGCACCGATGGCGGGCGGCCCCTCCACGCCGGAACTCGCCGCCGCCGGAACGAATGCGGGCGGCTTGGGTTTCGTCGCCGCCGGTTACCTGACCGCGCAGGCGTTCGGCGAACGCCTCAGTTCGACACAGCGGCTGACAACCGGCCCGGTGGGTGCGAACCTGTTCGTCCCACAGCCCAGCGCGTCCGACCCCGAGGCGATCGCCCGCTATGCGCGGGCGCTCACCCGCGACGCCGAACGCTACGGCGCCACGCTCGGTGAGCCTCGGTTCGACGACGACGCCTGGACGGCCAAGCTCGACGTCTTGGTCGACCTCAAGCCCGCGGTGGCGTCGTTCACCTTCGGTCTGCCCAGCGCAGAAGTGATACGGCTGCTGCGCGCCGCGGGCATCACCACGGTCGGCATCGTGACGACGCTCGACGAAGCGCAGCACGCGGTGGCCCGCGGCGTGGATGCGGTGGCTGTGCAGGGTCCCGGTGCCGGAGGCCATCGCGGCACGTTCGAGCCGACCGCGCGGCCGTCAGAGGTCCCGCTCGACGAATTGCTGGCTTCGGTTATCGCCCACGTCGACGTGCCCGTCGTCGCGGCGGGCGGTCTGATGACCGCCCAGGACGTTGCGCGGGTGCGGCGCGCGGGCGCGGTGGCCGCGCAACTCGGCACCGCGTTTCTGCTCGCCGACGAAGCGGGCAGCAGCCCCGTGCACCGTGCGGCGTTGCAGGATCGTGAATTCACCGAAACCGTTGTGACAAAGGCATTCTCGGGTCGTTACGCACGCGGCCTGCGTAACCGCTTCGTCGACGACCACGAAGACGAGGCGCCGTTGGGATACCCCGAGGTGCACTACCTGACCAGCCCGCTGCGGGCCGCGGCCGTGCGGGCGGGCGATCCGCACGGGGTGAACGTGTGGGCGGGCATCGGGTTCCGCGCGGCAAGGCCGGGTTCGGTCGCCGACATCATGAGCGGACTGGTCTGAGGAGTCACTTCGGGGCGGTCAACTCCAGCGCGATGTTGTCCGGGTCGCGGAACTCGAGGATGTACATCGGGCCGATGTCCTTGATCGGTTCGTGCGCGACGCCGAGCGTGTCGAGATGGCTTTCCGCGGAGTCGAGTTCGTCCTTGCTGCTCAACCGAAAGGCTAGGTGGTCGAGGCCCGTGCGGTTCTCGTCGAACGATTCGGTGCCGACCGGCCGCAGTCCTACCAGAACACCACCGAGGTCATAGATGACACCCCCGTACAGAAAGCTGAGCGCCCGGCGGGTCGCCGCGTCGGCGCCCTCCGGTTGCTCGATGAACACGCTCCAGCCGAAAACGGCTTCGTAGAACTCGCGTGACCGTTCGATGTCGGTCACGGTCAGCCGGATGTGCGCGACGGACGTGGTGGTGATCGCCATGTCCCCATGCTGCCAGCCGTGCCAGAATCGCCGTCGTGCAAATCGGGATGACGTTGCCTGTCATGGAAGCCGACCTCGATGCCGAGACGCTCCAGACGTGGGCCCGGGTGATCGACAGCGGGCCCTTCTCGTCGCTGTGTTGGGGGGAGCGCATCGCGTTCGACAACCCGCACTCGCTGACGCTGCTCGGCGCGGTCGCCGCGTGGACAGACCGGGTTCGCCTCGTGACCACCGTGGTGGTCCCGCAGCTGCACGACCCCGTGATGCTGGCCAAGGCGCTGGCCACCGGCGATCTGCTCTGCGGCGGGCGGTTGACGGTCGGTCTCGGCGTCGGCGGTAGGGAAGAGGATTACCGTGCGGTCGGCGCGGACCCGGCAAGCCAGACCATGCGGGGGATGGCCGATCGCGTCGCGGTGATGCGCAGGGTCTGGGCTGGTGAGAAGGTCAACGAATCCGTCCTGCCGGTCGGCCCGGCGCCGGTGCAGTCCGGCGGCCCGAGACTGCTGGTCGGCACGATCGGGCCGAGGACCGTGCGCAGCGCCGCACAGTGGGCCGACGGGCTGGCGGGTACGACGCTCGATCTCGATGTCGACAGGCAGAACGAGCTGTTCGATGTCGCGCGCACCGCCTGGGCGCAGGCCGGTAAACCTGCACCGCACCTGGCGACGTCGTTCTGGTTCGCGATCGGCGAGGGTGACAAACCGCGCGAACAGGTGCATCGGCATCTGCGGCGCTACATGAACTGGATCCCCGCCAACGTGGTCGATGCGATGGCGCCCATGACCGGCTGGGCGGGCACCGAACGGGAACTGCTCGACGTCTTGCGTCGGTTCGAGGACATCGGCACCGACGAAATTCATCTGATCCCAACGAGTTCGGACGTCGAGCAGGTGCGCAAAATTGCCGAGGTCGTCAACGAATTCGCGTCGTAGGGCGGTTGGCGGTCATACACAGTGCGGTGGCAGGATGGGGCTGTCGGGGAAGTCGTGAGGGTCGCGTCGCGTTGGACAGCAATACCGAGCGTCCATAGCAGCGGCGGGGGCAGATCGCCGAAAGGAAATCACGATGACGATGACAGGATTGAAGAGGTTTGCGGCCGGAGCCGTGTTGGCCGGTGCGCTGGGAGTCGCCTCTGTCGGCGTCGGTGCGACCCAGGCCGCCGCCGACGACTGGCGCTGGGATCCGCCAGGACCGGGCCATGTCCACATTCCGGGACCGCCGGTAGTGCATGTCCATGTCCCGAAGGTGCCACCGGGGCATATCGCCCACATTCCCGGTGTCCCACCCCCAGGGCACTGGAACAAGCCGTGGAAGTGGTGAAGGTCCTCCCCGCCCTCTAGAACTTGAGGTGGTGGCTGGTGTCGCCGACCTGGTCGATGAACATGGTGCGACTGTCGAACCACCAGGTGCCGTCGACGCGGTGGAAAGTGTCGCGGTATCGGCCCGTCACGATGACCTGCAGGGGTAGTTCGGGTGTGGACTGCATGACGCAGTAGTAGGCGCTGCCGTGGCCCGTCCCGGCGTCTTCGTCGACGCGAACCGTCACGTTGGTGGTGAGGTGTTTGGTCTTGGGAGTGCCGTCGTCGTAGAGGCGCACCGCCATCTCGAACATCTGCCGCACCCGGGTCGCGCCCTCGAAAACCGTGTCCGGCGGCCCGTTCTCGACGCCGTAAATCCGGCCGTGCGTGAACAGTTCGCCGACACCGTCGAAATCGCCGGCGTCGATTCGCTCGGCGTAGGCGTAGACGAGATTCTCGATCTCGCGGGCGGAGTCGCTCATCGGCGAGTAGACAACCAGCACCGATGTGTCGTGTCAACGATCCTGCGGTCCGACCGCATCGCCTAACCTCACACGGTGGCTACGAATTGGGCGCCGAGCCGGCTCGGCAATCTGAGCGCGAAGCGGATCGTCGTCACGGGGGCCACCAACGGCGTCGGACTGGCGACGGCGCGGGCGTTGGCCGGCGCGGGCGCACATGTGATCCTTGCGGTGCGCAACCTCGAGTTGGGTGCGCAACGAGCCGCGGAGATGGGCGGCGACACGACGGTGGTCAAACTCGATCTGGCCGACCAGTCGTCGGTGCGCGCCTTCCCCGACCGGCTCGACGGGCACGTCGACATCCTCATCAACAACGCGGGCCTCGTCGCGCAGAACCGAGGCGAAACCGTGGACGGGTTCGAAACCACACTCGGCACCAACTTCCTGGGACCGTTCGCGTTGACCAACCTGCTCTTCGAGCGCGTGCGGTCGAAGATCATCAACGTGGGCTCCGATGCCCACAAGTCGGCGAGCATCAACCTCGCCGACCCCCATCTGCGCTCCTGCAAATGGTCGGCGTTCCCCGCCTATGCCCGCTCGAAGCTGGCCGTGATGCTGTGGGGACTCGAACTCGATCGCCGGCTGCGCGAGGCAGGCTCGCCCATCACCAGCTTCCTGACACACCCCGGCTGGGTAGCGTCCAATCTGTCGAACGTCTCGGAAAAGCCCGCGATGGCCGCGTTTCACGCCGTGGTGAAGGTGGCGGCGCGGGTGCTCGCCAACGATCTCGACGCGGGCGCGGCGCCGACGCTGTACTGCATCACCGAGCCGATTCCTCCCGGCAGTTATGTCGGCATCGACAGCAGGTACGGCTTGAAGGGTGCGCCGACGTTGAGCGGCCGGGGCGCCGTCGCATGCGATTACAACGACGCCAGAAGGCTCTGGGAGTTCGCCGAGAAGGAAACCGGCACGAGCCTGCCGATCTGAACCGTCCCGCCATCATCGTGCCTGCGCCGCCAGCAAACACGGCGACCGCCAACGTCTCCACCGGTGAGAAGGCACTTTCGCGAGGCCGGTTTGAAGCCGCGAAGAAGTGGGTACCGCGCCTGAATTAACGATCTTGACAATAGCGGTGTGCGGTGAAGTAGTTTCTGAAGGGACTGGTCAATGATGACTGGCAACCACCGGAACATGGGTCGACCCAAGAAGTTCGCCGTCGCCGGCGCCGCCACAGTTGCGGCGACGGCTCTGACCGTCGCCGTGTCCGCACCCAAACCGCCTGTCAGCGCGGATGTCGCGCTTGCCGCATCCACTGGTCCCTACACCCAGACCGTCACCGGCTCGGCGCGGGCCATGGACAGCGCGCTGGTCTTCGCAGGCGCCTTCGGCGGCGCCGCGGCCTCGTTCTGGAACCCGATAGCGGGATGGTCAGGCGGCTGGCTGCCGACCTTCACCGCGCGCACCACGCAAAAGGACTTGACCACCACCGAAGGTCTGCTCGCGGCGTCGTCCTCGGCGACGGGACTGGACGTTGTACCCGGCATCTCGGGGGACGCGACGGTGATGGTCATCGCCGCGACCGCTGAAACGCTGAGCCCCGGCGCTGGAGACGAGGTGGACGCCGCAGCCGACACCGTTCTGCTGCCGCTCGCGAGCATCAAGAGTGTCATCGACGCGCTCAACGCCCTCAACCAGGCGCCGGGGGTTGGCCGACAGATTGCGGGTGTTCCGACGGTTGAAGATGTGCTCGACGTGATCGGCTTGACGGCGACACAAACCGAGTTCGTAACGACCTTCAACTGGCCGCTGTTCGCAGCCAGCGGTAAGACCAGTCTCGGCAGCACATTCATCCAGTTGCCCAGCCACACCGCAGCCGGTCTGGTCGACCGGATCAGCGACCGGATCACCGTCGCCGGCGTGTCGCTCTCCGACGCGCCTCCCGAGGTGCAGAAGCTCGTCGGCGACACGCTCGCGCCGCTTGACGACGTCGTCTCCACGCCGACGCTGACCGCGTGGATCCCCGCGGGATCCGGTTCGTACCGCGCGCTGGGCGGGTCGCTCGGGTTGCTGGCCGCCGCGCCGATCGTGGTCGTCGGGCCGGTCGATGCGCTGTCGAAAGTTCCGCTCCCGGCGGGCCTGCCCAACCTGGGCTCCGAGACTCTGGTTGCCGTTCCGATCGCCGCCGAAGGTGCCGAACTGCCGTTCGGTATCTCGTCGTTCGGAGTCGTCACCATGCCTGTGGTGATCACGCCAGCCGGGGCAGTGGTGAGCCCGCCGATCCTGGCGTCGTACACGCGCCAGAGCACTCCGGCGGCCACCTATGTCGGAACGGACGGCGTCGCGTTCAACAGCGGAAGCACGGTCGGCCTTTTGTTGACGTCGCTCGGGCCCGTTCCCGTCGTGTACTCGCTCGGCTCGGTGAACGCAGGCACCTCCGGTGCAGGGGTCACCGGCCCCACCTTGTTCGGTGTCCCGACGGTGCCGACGACCCAGGTGGGCACCGCGCCGGGAGGGCAACCGCTCGACGGGCCGGTCAGCGAGGTCCTCACGAATCTGGGCGTCGACAACAACCGCGCTCCGGTGAGCACCGCTTTGCGCGCTCCGCTCAGCAGCACCCTCGGGCCGCTGAATCCTCAGATCGAGAAGGCGCTCAACGGTGTCTTCGGGCCGGGCGCCAAAGAGTTGGCGCAGCAGATGGTCGCGTTGAACGAGCTGTTGGCGCAGGCGTCGCAACCGGTCGAAGAGGTGAGCAAGCCGCTTCCGCCCGCGGCACCTGCGGCGCCGGCACCCGCCCCGGCGCTGCCGAGCAACCTGCTCGCCGCCCCGGCGCCGGTCGTGGCGAACACCACCGCCGCCGTGGCAGATGTCGCGGAGAATCTGAACATTCCTCCCGCCGACTCGGGACCACGGACCCGTCCACGGCTGAATGTCATCACCGGCACGGGGAACCCGGGCGGGCCGACGACGATAGGAAACGGGCGCACTTCCGGTGGCCCGGGCGGCGCGAACGCGCCGGGTGATCTTCGCTCGACGGTCCAGGACACGACGGGTGGGCTCCGTTCGACGGTCCAGGATGCGCCGAAGAAGGTCACCGATGCGGTGGGCGGCGCCGTCAAGTCGGTCACCGACAAGGTCAGCGACACGGTCAGTGACGCGGTCGGAGGCCTCGGCAAGCTGGGAAAGAAGGACGGCGACGACGGCTGAGCAGCGCAAAAGCGTTGCGGGACAGCGACTCTCGATTGCTTACGTGCAGCAGCTCGGATCGAGCACGCGACTTTGTCGACAGGACTCGTCAGTCGAATGCTGGCGCGACGAAGCGCTCCACCATCCGCAGTTCCACCTCGCCGTCGCCGATCGGCCAGACCGCCAACGACATGACGACGCGCACGATCCATTGGGCTGCCTGTGGGTCGTCGTCCGTTATGCCGGCAAGGTCTGCGGCGAGACGGCCCAGCACCGGCGAAGAAGGGAGTCCTGTCAGATCGCGACCGGCGCTCACCCCAATCATCATCTGGCGCATCGGGTCTGATCGCAGGTGTTCGAGTGCGACTGTTATCGCCGTCACCACTCGATCCGCGCCACTCAAGTTGCTAACGGCGCGTCGCACCGAGTCGACGATGTGTGCCGCAAGGCGGAGTAGCACGGCGTCGCGGATCTGGGCTTTGCCTCCGGCGTAGCGGTAGATGGTCGCCCGCGAACAGTGCACTCGGGCCGCCAAGGCATCAATGTCGATGCCGTCTAGGCCGTCCCGCAAGACGAGGTCGGTCGCCGCGGCATAGATACGGTCTGCTGCTGCCGTACGGCGCTCGCCTCCAAGGAGCCAATCGTCTCGGACCACACTGACCTCCTCGAATTGAGAAAGCCAATCGTCTCAAGGCTGAGACAAAATTGGCGGTGATTCTCAAGTTGGTGCAGGGTACGGAGTGCAGCGTGCGACGGATGCCGCGCGGGGGGCCGAGCACGAGTCTCATCTTGTGCGCAGACAATTGACGCGGGCAGACGACTGCGACCAACGTGGAGAAATGACGCGTCTTGGCATCGAGTTGTTCGACGATGATTGCGTACAGGACCCCTACCCTCTCTATCGGCGGATGTTGTCCACGGCGCCGGTGCATCAGATCGGCGATTCTGGGTTCTACGCGGTGTGCAGTTGGAACGCGGTCAACGAGGCCATCGCTCGACCCGAGGACTTCTCGTCGAATTTGACCGCGACGATGACGTATCAGCCTGGTGGCGAGGTCGGGACCTTCGAGATGGAGGGATTGGGCGGAAAGAGCCATGTGTTGGCCACCGCCGACGAGCCCGCGCATGCGGTGCACAGGAAAGCGTTGCTGCCGCAGTTGGCGGCCAAACGTATCCGTGCCTTCGAGCCGTTCATCGCAGAGACAGCCGTGCAGCTCTGGGATGCCAACGTGCGAAATGGGCGCATCGAATGGATGAGCGCCATGGCGGACCGACTGCCCATGATGGTCGTGGGCCGCATCATCGGCGTCCCGGACGCCGACGTCGACAACCTCGTGCGATGGGGCTATTCAGCGACGCAGGTGGTGGAGGGGCTTGTCAGCCAAGATCAACTCACCGCTGCCGGCATCGCCGTGATGGAACTCGCGGCCTATATCACCGATCAGTTTCGGCATGCTGCCGCCGACCCGCAGGACAACTTGCTCGGCGACCTGGCCATCGCATGTGCATCGGGTGAGCTGGAAGAGCTGACCGCGCAGGCGATGATGATCATCTTGTTCAGCGCGGGAGGTGAATCGACGGCATCGTTAATCGGTTCCGCAGCTTGGATTTTGGCGACTCGTCCTGATATCCAAGAGCAGGTGCGTGCTCACCCGGAGCTGCTGGGCGCGTTCCTTGAAGAGGTATTGAGATACGAGCCGCCGTTTCGGGGCCACTATCGTCACGTCGTCACCGACACCACACTGTGTGGCGTCGAGCTTCCTGCGCATTCGCGCCTTCTACTGTTATGGGGAGCGGCCAACCGCGATCCGTCACACTTCGATGATCCCGACGAATTTCGACTCGACCGGCCGGCCGGCAAGAACCACATCACATTCGGCAAGGGTGCGCACTTCTGCGTCGGGGCGGCGCTCGCTCGATTGGAGGCCCGCATCGTGCTTGGTCAACTCCTTGACCGGACGTCGAAGATCGAAGTAGCTGAGATTGGGCGGTGGCTGCCGAGCCTCCTCGTGCGCCGCCTCGAACGACTCGAATTGGCCTGCGAGTAAGGCTGGCGAACCAATCGTTGTTCGGGCAGTGGTGCCCCCGGCAGGATTCGAATTAGCCGACCGCGAGATAGCTGTTACCATGGCTTAGCTGCGAAAATACGCCTCTACCAGCGGATTACCGCCTCGCGGGATGTAGTCGTATATTCGCTCGCGTAACCACTGGGGTGCACACGGACTGCACGCCGACAGCACGTGGGGAGGGTTTGCCCATGGACAACTGGACCGCGCTGGCCGCGATGATGGCCGCGCAGCAGCAGCAGCAGCGCTATTGGTGGGATGGTTACCGCTGGCGCGAGGTGCCCAGAACCACGCCCCAGCGCTTTGTCGACGGCTGGGTCCTGGGCCTGGTGATTGCGATAACCGTCCCCGTGGCGCTCGCCTTCGGCGTGCTGGTGTTCGTGCTCGTGCTCGCGCTACTGCCATGAAGACCCGTAAGCGCCCCGCACGCCGCAGCTGGGGCCTGCTGCGGCAACTGCCCAGCGGCAACTGGCAGGCGTCGTACACAGGGCCAGACGCTATCCGGCACGTCGCGCCGCACACGTTCAGCACCAAGCTCGCTGCCGAGGGCTGGCTGGCCAACGAGCGCCGACTGGTCGAGGCCGGGGCCTGGTCGGCACCGGCCGTCCGCGCCGCCGAGAAGGCCGCGGGCGGGACCACGGTGGCCGAGTACGCCCGGCAGTGGATCGCCCAGCGGCCGGGGCTGAAGTACCGCACCCGCAAGGGCTACGAGGCCGTGCTCCGCAACCGCATCGAGGGCACCACGCTGGGAGACGCACCACTCAAGGCGCTGACGCCGCCGCTGGTGCGCACCTGGTACGCGTCGCTGCCCGCGGATCGGCCGACCGCCCGCGCTCACGCCTACCAGTTCCTCCACGCCGTCTGCGCCACCGCCGTGGTCGACGGTCTGCTCGCGGCCAACCCGTGCCACATCACCAAGGCGATGGCCAACCCGCCCAAGCGCCAGCCGGTGATCCCGACGCCCGCCCAGGTCGCAGTGCTCGCAGACGCGATGCCCGCCCGGCTGCGGATGGAGGTGCTGCTCGCCGCCTGGTGCGGCCCGCGGTGGGGCGAGCTGGTGGAGCTGCGGCGCAAGGACGTGGCCGTCGACTGTTCGACCATCACCATCGCCCGCGGTGCGGTGCACCGCAGCGGCGAGTGCCACATTGACACCCCGAAGTCTGGTAAGGGACGCAAAGTCGTTGTGCCGCCGCACATCCGCGCCGATCTGGCCCGGCATCTGATGGACTTCGTGGGCGCAGAGCCGAACGCGCAGCTGTTCCCGGCCGCACAGGGCGGGTGTCACCTCAACGACCGGGTCAACCGGGACTACTTCGCCGCCGCGTGCGCCGCCGTGGGGATCGAGGGGATGCGCTGGCACGACCTGCGCCACTTCGCGGGCACCATGGCCGCTCAGGTGGGCAACCTGCGCGAGGTGATGGACAGGCTGGGGCATTCGACCGTCCGGGCCGCCATGATCTACCAGGGTCTGGTGGACAACCGGGACGCCGAGGTGGCTGACGCGCTGAGCAAGCTGGCCACCGGGTAGTCCGACACACCAACACCACCGGCCGCTCCCGCAAGGGGGGCGGCTGGTGTCGTTCTGGCGTCCTTTTGCCCAGCTCGCCTGCGTGTGTCGGTGTGGACGTGTCCACACAATTCCGTTGTCGCGCACGGTCATAACTACTTGTTACTACACGGTTACCAACGACCATCAACAGCTAGCTTGGGCGGCATGAAGAAGACCACTACCACCACCCCCGGCTGGGTGGACATCAAGCAGGCTGCGGACTACCTCAGCATGGGCGTGCCCACCATCCGCCGCTACATCGCCAGCGGCAAGCTGCCCGCCCGGCGCGTCGGGCCGAAGCTCATCCGCATCCGCGTCTCCGACCTCGACAAGTTCGTTGAAAGCGGGGGTAGCGCCGCGTAATTCAGACTTCCAACTCCTCGGGGCGATCCGGTCCAGAACATCCCCCAACCCGAAGGAACGCCCATGTCCCTCCCGACGAAAAGGAGCGCCCCCGTGACCAGCGGGGGCAGCTCGTTACCAATGACCAGCGAGGCCGACCAAGCCGCGGTGGTTACTGCCGATAATACCTCTGCCGCACCGGATCTCACGCTCATCCGCACCAGGGCCGGGTCCTACACCCTGGCCACCGATAACGCCGACGCGCTGCGGCTGTTCAAGCAGATCACGTGGTCGTCCGACCGCCGCTGGATACACCGCGCTCACTGCTGGCTGGTGATGGACACCTGTGACTTGTGGCGGTTCGTGGACGCCGCCCGCGCCCGCGGGTACCGAGTGGAGGTGCGCCATGGGTGAGCACTGGCTGGACCGCATGGCCCGCGAGGAGTGGCACCTGGAGCCGCCGCTCAGCGGCGACAACCACCCGCTCCGAAAGAAGTTGCGCGACCGCAAACTCCTGCCGCCGAAGGCAACCCCACCGCCGCGGCCGGGGACCGATCCCTCCGACGATCCCGACCGGGCTGTCCGGTACGCCGAGGGCGCGCTGCGCCGCGAGGTGGACAACGTGCTGGCGGCCACCGAGGGCTGCCGCAATCACACCCTGTTCCAGGCCGCGGCCAACCTGCGCCGATACATCCGCGCCGGGTTACTCAACGAGGCCGAGGTCACCGCGCAACTGGCCGACGCAGCCCGCCATGTGGGGCTGGACGACCGCGAGATCGGCGACGGGCTGGGCTACGGCACTATCGCATCGGGTTACCGCAAGGACGACGCCAGCGGGGAGCGCGATGCCGACATCCCCGAGCGCGAGATGGTCGGTCCCGCCGCGGAGTTCGACCCCGGCGAGGACGCCGCCGAGCCGCGGTTCAAGTTCAAGCGCGGTGGGACGTTCGCGCTCGACCGTCCGGCGCACCCCGAGGCGCTCTGGGGAGACGGTGCCGAGGTCGGTTGGGCCGCGGGGGAGTCGCTGCTCATCACCAGCCTGCCCGGCGTCGGCAAGACCACGCTCGCGCACCAGCTCCTGCTCGCGCAGCTGGGCATCGGAGACGGCCGGGTGCTGGGGTACCCGGTCAAGCCCCGCGACGGCGTCATCGTGTACCTGGCCATGGACCGCCCGGTGCAGATCGCCCGCGCCCTCGCGCGCCGGGTGGACGAGACCGACCGTGCCGTGCTCGATGAGCGCCTCCTCGTGTGGGAAGGACCGCCGCCCGCCGACCTGGCCCGCCAGGTGACGCTGATGCGCGACATGTGCCTGGAGGCCGGGGCCTCCACGCTCTACGTCGACAGCCTCAAGGACGCCGCGGTGGGCCTCACCGACGACGAGGTGGGTGCCGGGTACAACCGCGCCCGGCAGCTGGTGATCCAGGCCGGGATCGAGGTGTGCGAGCTGCACCACACGATCAAGCGCAGCCCCACAGGCGGCAAGCCGGGACGCGAGGTGGCCGACGTCTACGGGTCGACGTGGCTGGTGGCCGGGTGCGGGTCGGTGATCATGCTGGAGGGCCAGCCCGGCGACCCGGTCATCACGCTGCGCCACCTACGGCAACCCGCCGCCGAGATCGGGCCGCTGACGATCCTGGCCGACCGAGACGCCGGGCTACTCGAGGTGTGCACCGAGGATGATCCGCTCGAGGTGCTGCGGGCGGCCGGGCCGGACGGCATGACCGCCAAGCAGATGGCCGAGTCGTGGTTGGGTGCCGACGACCGTAGTGCGGTCGAACGTGCCCGGCGCAAACTCGACTGGTTCGTGGGCAAGGGGCTGGCGTACCGGGATCAGGCTGCGGTGACACCGGCCAACCCGAAGCCGCCAGCGGTGTGGTTCATCAGCACCGCCGCGGAGGTGGCACCGTGAGAATCCCGGCCATTCAACCGATCACGGAAGCCGATCACGGCCGATCACGGCGGCGTGTCGTCGCCGGCCGATCTTGCGATCACGCCGCCGATCACGGTTATCGCGTTCTCGCAGGTCAAGCCAATCACGGTTCCGATCACGCCGATCACGGTTCCGATCACGCCCAGCCGATCACGCTCCCCTCCGCCTATGTAATAGGCGGGGGGCGGTCGGCTACCGGAGAGGTCGACCGATGAGCACCGCCGATCTGCCTGTTATGGCCCGCCTGTGGCGCAGCCGCACCCCCGGCGACATCGAGGCCGGGATGACGGCAGCCATCACCGCCGCACCCGACCTCCGTGGTGCGCTCTGCAAAGGTTCCGACCGCTGGGACTGGGACCCCGGCGAGGACCCCGAGCCGTGCGCCGTCCGCGACAGCCGCCTCGCCGCCGCGGCCAAGACGTGCACCCGGTGCCCGGTGCTCCAGCAGTGCGCCGCCTACCTCCATGGCCTGCCGATGGAGCAGCGCCCGCCCGGCGTGATGGCCGGGGAGCTGACCCTGCCGCCCACCGAGCGCCGCAGGCAGCGGAAGCGGGCCGCCGCTGCCGCGACACGGCCCCGAACGCCCACAGGTGTACCCAACACCACCCCCAACCCCCGACAGGCCGCGACAGCGGCCGTCAGCCCCGAAGGAGTAGCCCGTGCCCACCAAACTGCCTAGCCCAAAGCTGTTCCGCGCCGTGGCCGCCGACCTGCTGAGCGCAGCCCGCTCTGGCGGTTACCCGGTGATCATCGACCGCGGCGCTGACCCCGGCACCGTCCTGGCTGTGCTGGCGACGTTGATTCGCGTGGCCGGGGAGCGCACCGACGTCGGCATCACCTCGCTGCTGGAGATGTGCGGCGAGGCGCTGGTGCACGGCGACATCCAGGGATCGCTCACCCACCGCGAGGGCGAGATCGGAATCGAGACGCTGGCGCTGGCGCGCCCGTGGTCTGGCCGCGACCAGAACGACGGGCCGATCACACTGCAGCAGCTCCACGACCGGGCCACCGCCTGGGCCATGAGCCACGACCTCGTGGACGCGCTGGCCGTGATCAGCGTGGGCGTGCAGCTGCTCGCCTTCGTCGAGTCCATCCAGCCCGGCATCCTCACCCCGATGGCCGAGTGGATCGAGCGCGAGCGCTGGCTGGCCCACGTGGACGAACAATTATCCGACACAACCGAACTGGAGGAAACACCATGACCGCACCCGATGAGATCGGCGAGCACCGCCCCGACAAGTACCGTGGCTGGCTGGTGTTCGCGCACCTGCCCAAGGAGCTGCAGGACGCCGAGGACGCAACACAAGAGGCCGACTACCGCCGCTCGCGGCTGATCGGCAGCGTGGCCGCCCCGATGATGCGTGGCCCGTGGGCACGACCGGCGACCGACGCCGAGCGCACGCTGCTGGCCCACCTGGGCTTCACGCTGCCCGAGCGGCTGGTCACCTGGGTGAGCTACCCGACCGCGACCGTTCGCAAGCGGCGCTGGCCGCAGCTGGAGACGGTGGAGCCGCCGTGGACGCAGGCCGAGCTGGCGGGAATGGCACCGTCGCAACAGTTTATGGATCAGTGGGCCGACCTGACCGAAGGAGAGGAATCATGACCACACCCGTAACCGACACAGGCGCAACCGAGCCCGAGGACGAGCTGCCGGACGCGCACGAGGAGCAGCCGGACCCGGCCGAGGGTGGCGACGGCGAGCAGCCCAAGCGGGGCGTGCGCCAGCGCCTGGCCGAAGCCGAGGCCGAACGAGACGAGCTGCGTCAGGGCATCGCCGCGGCCAACGCGGCGATCTTCAACCTGGCCGCCAAGCAGGTGGGCGTGCCGCCCGAGACGTTCGCCGGGCTGGGCGTGCGCGCCGAGGACTACGCCAGCGGGGCGACCGACGTGGCCGACTACGAGCGGCTGGTCGAGGCGATGGAGGCTACGCGGGTGGCCAACCAGATCGCCCGCAAGCCGCAGGCCAACCCCGTGGCTGGCCGGACCACCAGCGCGGGCGGCGACAACCCGCCGCTCACGTTCGCAGAAGTGCTCAAGGCGCACGCCAGAGGGGGTTCCGTAAGCTGAACCATCGTTGAGGTATGATGCACGTGGCAGGTCGGCCGCGACTGTCGCAGCCGCAGCTGGCCTGACCACCCCTCAGCCCGACGCGTTGCGCGTGGGCACCGAGCGAGACTCCGCGATGCGCGGTGAGCACGGATGAACAACCCGTAATCACTTTGTGTCACAACAGGAGTCCATCATGACTCAGCTAACTAGCAATGCCGCGAGCATTCTCCGCGATGCGGATGTGCACGCCCTCATCATCCAACCGCTCACGCTGGAGAGCGTGGCCATGCAGGCCTCCACCGTGGTCCGCACCGCCAGCCACTCGTACCGCATCCCGCTCCTGACCGGCGACCCCGACGTGTCGTGGACGCCCGAGTCGGCCGAGATCCCCGTGGACGAGGCCGACTTCGATGAGCTGGAGGTCACCCCGAAGAAGTGCGCCGGGTTGACCGTTGTGAGCAACGAGTTGATCGCCGACAGCTCTCCCGAGGCCACCAACGTCATCGGTCAGCGCCTGGTGCAGTCACTCAAGCGCAAGGTCGACAGCGCCTGGTTCGCCAACACCACAGCCAACGGGCCGAGCGGGTTGGGCAGCATCGCGCCGTCCGACGTCTACGCCGGGGCCGCAGGCTTCGCCAACGTGGACCCGTTCCTCGAGGCCATCGCCGCCGCCGAGAACGCGGGTGCCAAGGTCAACACGTTCGTCGCGCACCCCGACGTGGCGCTGGACCTGGCCCGCCTCAAGGAGTCCGACACGAGCAACCGCAACCTGCTCCAGCCCGACCCGACTCAGCCGGGC